>NZ_CP054697.1 GCF_014023275.1 Nostoc edaphicum CCNP1411 | reverse complement strand
TGTTCAGTGGTGAAACAGGACTATGTACTTCATACACGCCATTTACTACCTGTTTGGAACAACTTCCATCTGTTAGTTAATACAGCGTTTTTTTGTTGCTGTGATTATTTGCAAGCGATACTTTTATAGGGAGTGGCTTATAGCGATCGCTGCATCTCAAGACACAATTTGTACCGGAAATTAATCGCTTACCCTCTCATAGAAAGTCGTAATCTGTAGCGTCTTGATATGTCGGGCTATGAGAACGTAAAGCTGAGTAGTTGTAGAAATCTTCATAAAAATACTTATCTGTGCCTCGCAGATGTACAAAATTTACAAGTTCACTTCGGCGGGCATTCTGACTCACAAAGCTTGCCTAGCCTTGATTACAGCTGCGGGACAGCGCCGGATTTACACCGGACTTTCCCCGTTTCCTCTAGCGGCTGTTCCCCACTAGAACCGAGATTCATCTGAATACTAACACAACTGTGATTTGCTTGCATAAAAATCAATGGTCGATCTATACTGGCATTCGTCATTAATCGGGGCAAGTCTCATTCTTTATCAAAGCTTGCTCTGGATTTTTGTTGGGCAATTCTTCTAGAAATTTTTCAACCAAACAAACTTTTTCGGGTTGCCAGCGTTTGCTGACATAGCGCTGGCATTGTCTCACAGACCATTTTCAGGACTTACGTAAAAATTGTTAAAAAGCTTAATTTATCGTTCGCGAAACTCATACCGAACCGCTTTCTCGTTGGCGGAGCCTAAAAAGAGAAGAATTAGCAGATTGGGCGTAAGTCCGAATTTTTTTATTTGTCAGTCCACCATCTACCAATCAACTGATGACCGAGGAACTTCAAAGAGCAGATAATGATAGTCCGTGGAAAGAAATTTTAGAAGCTTACTTTCCCCAAGCGATGCAATTTTTCTTCCCCCAAACAGCAGCATTAATTAATTGGGAACGTCCCCACGAATTTCTCGACAAGGAATTTCAACAAATAGCTCTTAACGAGGGAGTAGGGAGTAGGGAAGAGGGAGTAGAGAAACCCCTGTTTTGTTCAATATCCTCGCTACTCCCCACTCCCTACTCCCTGTTTTGTTCAATATCCTCCCCACTCCCTACTCCCTGTTTGTTGACATGGCGACCAAATCAATATAGTTATAATTACCCGGATACTAGGCTTAACTTTGAATTTGGCATCGTCAAGCTTTTAGATTATCAAAATAATTGGGCAGAATTAGAAGCCAGTGACAATCCATTTGCAACCGTAGTCATGGCGCATTTGAAAACACAGCAAACAAGTAAAAAGCCAGGAGAACGTAAAACTTGGAAATTTAGCTTAATTCGTCGGTTGTATGAATTAGGATTACAGGAAAGGGACATTCGTAACCTGTACCGATTTATTGATTGGGTTATGATTTTACCAAAAGCCTTGGAAGCAGAATTTTGGCAAGAGTTTAAGCAATTTGAGCAGGAGCGGACTATGAGCTACATTACCACAGGCGAACGCATTGGCTACGAGCGTGGGAAGGAAGAAGGAAAGCAGGAACAAGGACAAACTCTTGTAATACGGCAACTACAAAAACGGGTAGGAGAGTTACCAGAAGAGGTTCGGGAGCGCATTCAAACTCTTTCTTTAGAGCAATTAGAATCACTTGGTGAAGCTTTGTTAGATTTTACAGCTATTGAAGATTTACTTAACTGGTTGTCAGTAAATCAGACGACATAGAAAATGTCTTTTTGCCAAATCTAGTTAACAATTATTTTGCATTTTTGCAATTATTTTTCTACCATTCATCAACACATCTTGTATGCAAGCTTCATCCACACTTTTTGAGGACTCCACAACGGATATCCATGTTGTTCGTCGTGATGGTTCGACAACACCGTTAGAAATTAATAAAATTCGCACAGTGGTTAATTGGGCTTGTTGCGGACTTTCAGCAAATTCTATTGCTTTAGAAGCACATCTGACAACTCGATTGCGTCCTGGAATTACCACGCGAGAAATTCAAGATAATTTAATTCGCTGTGCTTTGGATTTGTGTAGTCCTGAAGAACCTGATTGGCGCTATGTAGCAGGGCGATTACATATTTGGAGTTTGTGGAAAGAAATAACAGTTAGTCGTGGCTATCAGTACGGTTATTATGCTCGGACTGTACAAACAAAAGTTTTATCAGAACAATACGATCGCCGCATTTTAATCTACACAGATGCAGAATTAGAGATTGCTAACACTTGGATCAATCCCGACTGGGATGCCGACTATGATTATGCCGGAGCTGTATTACTGACGAAGCGATATCTTCTGGCGAATGAGCTACCCCAAGAAGCATTTTTAACTTGTGCTTTATTGATTGCCTCCGTGGAAACACCAGAGAATCGATTAACCTGGGCAAAACAATTTTATGAAGCGTTAGCGAATCGTCAAATATCTTTGGCAACTCCCATTCTGGCGAATTTGCGGATTCCTAATGGGTCGCTTGCCAGTTGTTTCATTACGGCGATGGACGACAATTTGGAAAGCATTTTTGATGGGATTCATGATGCAGCTCGGATCTCCAAAAATGGTGGTGGTGTGGGCGTAAATCTGTCTCGCATTCGGGCTACTGGTAGTTGGGTGATGGGGAAAGCTAATTCCTCTGGTGGCGTGGTTCCCTGGATTAAATTGTTGAATGATACAGCGATCGCAGTTAATCAAGGTGGACGCAGAGCCGGTGCTGTCACTGTCAGTCTGGATGTTTGGCATTTGGACTTGCCCGAATTTTTGGAAATGCAAACCGAGAATGGGGACGGGCGACGCAAAGCTTATGACGTGTTCCCGCAACTGGTTGTCAGTGACGAATTTATGCGGCGAGTAGCAGCCGATGAAGAATGGACGTTAGTTGATCCTTATGAAGTACAAACTCGTTTAGGCATTGAATTGGCTCTTTTATGGGGTGAAGAATTTGAAAAGGCTTATCTTCAAATCGAAGCCAGTTTAGAAAGCAAGATTACACTTTACAAACGGGTGAATGCTCGTCTTTTACTCAAACAAGTGATGCGAACCCAGTTAGAAACCGGGATGCCTTACCTATGGTTTAAAGATACCGCGAACCGAGCTAATCCCAATCAGCATGAGGGCTATATTCCAGGTGGAAATTTGTGTGTTGCACCTGAAACTTGTGTTCTTACCGATCGTGGGCAGTTTGCGATCGCAGAATTAGAAGAGCAATTCGTTAACATTTGGAATGGTTCGGAATGGTCAAATGTTCGCATTCGTAAAACTGGAGAAAATCAACCATTACTGAAAGTGCATTTTAGTAATGGAGAAACCCTTGAATGCACCTACTACCACCATTTTTGGGTACAAGACAACTACAAATCTCAACCTCGTTGTGTTGAAGCTAAAAACCTCCAATCTGGTGACAAGCTGATTAAATACCGCTTACCCATCGTTCAGTCTGAGAGTGATATTGAATTTCCCTATGCTTACACAGTAGGCTTTTTTTGCGGCGATGGAAGTCATTCGGCTGAAGGTCTTCCCGAAATCGACCTTTACGGTTCAAAAAAAGCATTGTTACCACATCTTGCTATTCGCAATCATCGTTGGGGTAGTCCCTGGGGTTCAAAAGAACTAGATACCTTAGCCGTTTACCATGATGAAAAACAAGACCGCATTGTTTGTAAACTTCCCCTGGATATCCCCCCAAAATTTACCGTTCCCCTAAATGGCTATACGATTAAATCGCGACTAGATTGGTTTGCAGGACTGCTTGATGCAGATGGTTGTGTTTTTCGTAACGGATGTAACGAAGCGCTATCAATCACCTCTGTCCACAAAAACTTTCTACTTGATATTCGTTTGATGTTACAAACTCTCGGTATTGACTCGAAAGTATCACGATACTTTGATGGGGGTTATCAGTCAATGCCAGATGGGAAAGGTAGTAAAAAGGATTACTTATGCCAAACAGCCTACCGCTTACTTATTTCATCCTTTGGGCTATTTCAACTTGGGCAGCTTGGATTAAAAACTTACCGATTGCAATGGGAATTACGAAAACCTCAGCGAGAAGCGAGTCATTTCATTCGAGTTGAGGAAATTGAGCTAACCTGTCGTCGTGATGACACCTATTGTTTTACCGAACCGCTTCGTCATTTAGGTATGTTTAATGGGATTTTGACGGGACAATGCCAGGAATCTTGGTCAAATGTGAAACCTGGTGAAGAAGCACATACGTGTAATCTCGTAAGTATCAATCTAGCAAATCTTGAGGATGAGAAACGAGCAGAGATTTGTCAAATTGCAGTACGTATATTAGATAACACGATTGAACTCACCTCACCACCCTTTGCTGCTAGTGCCACCCACAACGCCAAATATCGCACAATTGGAGTGGGCTGTATGGGATTAGCCGACTGGTTAGCAAAACGTCATCTCACCTACACCCATCTTCAGGAAATCAGCGATTTATTTGAAGATATCGGTTACTATTGCACCGCAGCATCAATGTCCCTTGCTCAGGAACGAGGTGCGTATCCTGCTTTTGTGGGTAGTGAATGGAGCAAGGGACATTTAATCGGAGCAAAACCTGTGCAATGGTTTTTGCAACACGCTAGTCTTCCAGAACGCTTCGCAAAATTGAGTCAGGATATCAAACAACATGGTATTCGCAATTCACACATTACAGCGATCGCACCCAACACTTCTTCATCTTTAGTTCAGGGTTGTACAGCCAGTGTTTTACCCGTTTACAGCAAATTCTTCTATGAAAAGTGGGCAAAGGGTTCAGTACCGATCGCACCGCCTTACATTCGGGATAATCTATGGTTCTATGTCGAAAATAAGACACTAGATCAGAAAAAAGTGGTGCGGGCGATCGCCACAATCCAACAATGGATTGATACAGGAATTTCGATGGAACTACTGTTTAATCTCAACGCTGGAGTTTATTTCCCCGACGAACCAGAGCGTTCTCTCACCGCTCTTGATATTTTTGAAACCATAATGCTGGCTTGGGAATTGGGTTGTAAAGCAATCTACTATATTCGCACTGTCCAGAAAGACAGTTTTAAAGAATCGAACGAGCAATGTGTTGCTTGTGCAAGCTAACTAGGGAGTAGGGAGTAGGGAGTAGGGAGTAGGGATTAAGAAAGCTTTGCTTTCAAGGATTTTTGTAAACCTCGAAGCATTCGTTGTATTTCGTCAGTTTTGGTTAGGATTTCTTGGAGTTTAAGATTGGTTATGTATTCCAATTGTTCGGCTAAAATGAGTTGGGTTTCAAGTTCCGCCAAAGAACCGAGAGCGATCGCAATAAATCGAAGGAATTCTTGTGTTGAATCTCTAGCATGACCTTCTGCCAAATTTGATGGGATTGATACCGCCGCCCGTTGCATTTGGCTACTCAAACCATATGTTTCAGACTTAGGAAAATCTCGTGTTAATAGATAAACTTGCTTGGTCAAGCTTATACCCAACTGCCAAACTTTTAAATCCCGATAACTATTAATTGCCATAGATGCTAAATCAGTGTATGTATCTTTTTTAATCCTACTCCCCACTCCCCACTCCCTACTCCCCACTCCCTACTCCCTACTCCCTACTAAAAGATGTACCAACCAAGACAATCATTAATGCCGATTAATCCCGTTTTCAATCCGAACGGAAATGATGATACAGGAAACCGTTTGATATGGTTCGGAGAGACTACGAACTTAATGCAATTAAACGACGTTCGCTATTCGTGGGCTGTGTCTCTCTACCGTCAAATGCGAGAGAACTTTTGGATTCCCGAAAAAATAGACATTACTCAAGATGTAACAGATTACGTCAATCTCACGCCTGGAGAACGACGTGCATTTGATGGCATCCTTAGTTACCTGACGTTTCTCGATTCAGTGCAAACCTGTAATGTGCCTCACATCAAAAACAGCGTGACAGCACCAGAAATTGCATTGTGCATGGCAGAACAAATTTCTCAAGAGGCGATGCACAATCAGTCTTATCAATACATTATTGAGACGGTGATTCCCAGCGATCGCCGTACACACGTCTATGATTTTTGGCGGAGCGATCGCATTCTCAAAGCTAGATGTGAATTTATCGCTGGGTTATACCAAAAGTATGTCGATAAGCCGACACTAGAAAATTATTTCGTATCGCTGTTGGCGGATTATTTGTTGGAAGGGTTGTATTTCTACAATGGGTTTATATTTTTCTACAATCTGTCATCACGGATGCTCATGTCTGGGAGTGCCGATATCTTTAGAATGATTAACCGAGATGAACTCTCCCATGTGCGGCTGTATCAAAAATTGATTCCAGAAGCGATGCAAGTTTTCCCCCACAGCCGCGAACAAATTTATGAAATGTTTGCCCTAGCTGTTGAGCATGAATGCAAGTGGACAGGACATATTGTCGGAGATGATATTCTGGGTATTACGGCAAACAGTACAGAACAGTACACAAAATATCTGGCAAATGCTCGTTTAAAGGCGATCGGTTTAGATCCATTATGGACAGAAGCTATCTACAAGAAAAGCCCTTATGCTCACTTGGAGCGTTTCTCAGATACTAAAAAAGAAGCTCACACGAAGGCAAACTTCTTTGAGGCGAGTGTCACCAGTTATGTTATGTCTTCTAGTATTGAAGGTTGGGATGATTTCTAAAAAGGGGTCTAGCAACCCCAATGTACCCGACCGCCGAGAGATGATTTTTAACGAGGGAGTAGGGTATTTTCAATATCCTCCCTACTCCCCACTCCCCACTCCCTACTCCCTGTTTTGGTGATTGGGAACGTTAAGTCGCTTAGTCTTAGGATGGTGGCAATCACCACTCTTTGAATTTTTGCTATGTTTAAACATGACCAAGGCATAATCTAAGATTGTGCCTTGGTCGAGAATACAATGTCGATAATTTCAACTATGAACTACCGAAACTACATTACGATTGAACCAAATAAACGCGGTGGTAAACCTTGTGTACGCGGCTTGCGAATTACGGTTTATGAAGTGCTTGAGTACTTGGCTTCCGAGATGACCGAAGCAGAAATTCTCGACGATTTTCCCGATCTGACGCGAGAAGATTTAAAAGCTTGCATTGCTTATGCTGCTGACCGTGAGCGTCGGTTTATGACCGCTCCATTATCTGCATGAAATTACTTTTTGATGAAAACTTGTCACCTAAGTTACCAAGCCGTTTGAGCGATCTTTTCCCAAATTCGCTTCATGTTCGAGATGTGGGCATGAAAGCAACGATCGACCCAATAGTTTGGGATTATGCAAAAGACAATAATTTGATGATTGTCTCAAAAGATGCAGATATGCACGACCTGAGCTTAGTATTTGGGAACCCACCGAAAGTTATTTGGCTTCGCGCTGGAAACTGTTCAACATTACAAGTTGAAAATTTGCTACGTCAGAATTTTAACGCGATCAAGTTATTTTATGAAGATGAAAATTTATCGTTGCTTGCTTTATCATAATGCACCGATGGCTTTGGATCTCTTCCCAGGGTTTATTACAAATGGAGAAAACATAATGGCGATCGCCGTAGACATGTCTATGATTTTTGGCGGAGCGATGCCTGCGGCGGGCTACGCCTACGCATTCTTAAAGAACACGGAAAAATTCTGTATAATATCCAAATAGGTTTGTTATCAAGAAAATTTCTGTATATTCTGACAGGATTTGTCTGTAATGCTTAATATATCTTTATCTAGAAAAAGATTATACGGGAAGTTTCCGTATAATAAATAATTAGGACTCATCTGAGCATGAGTAAGTGAGGGAAAAATCTTAGTGGTGAGCTAATTTATGACTATTGATTGGGTTAAAGATGAAATCGTAAAAAAGTATTCCTGCGTTGAGCAAATTGTCTATGCTGGAAGTTTAAATACTTTACTTAATGAATGCCATCAATACCTGAACCTATACGAGACTTTATGCGCTCAGGTACTAAATTTAAATAAACCCTTTCTTTCTAACGAAATTCAAATTGCCGAAGCAATCTACTACACCACCCAATCAGATTATGAGAGAAAATTATTAAATCATACATACTATAGAGGAAATTGTTCTGCATTCAGTAATGTTTTCCGAAGCATTCTAACTAGATTTCGAGATGAGGCTATTCAGGAATCAGCCTTAAGAAAACTAAGAGGATTGACTTTAAAGCATATAATAGATAGTTTACGGCTTATTAATCATTATCAAGGCAGTGTTGGAAAAAATGAGTTATTTAATAATATATATCTAACTAATAATCCTGATTTTAGTATTTACTATGACACGTGCGATCAAATTATTTTTGGTGAAGCAAATTTTGACGACTATTCTGACCAGAGTGAAGTTACTCCTGCTTTAATTCGCGTCATGATAGAGCTTCGACTTAAGTGGAGCATGGGAATCTCTGGATACATGGTTAGTCAAAAACCAGGCAATATGAGTGATTTTCTTGAAGTTTATCGCTCCTTTGTGAATCAGCAAAAAGTGATTATTGATCCTAGATTTGACATCATTAAGAGGATTTACGAATGGGGAAATATTTATATACATACAGGAACTCGATCTTATACTTGGTTGACGGGATTTGCAGTAAATATTTTGAAGCCTCTTTTCTATGGTGAGACACACCGTTTGTCGGGAGTAAGAGTTGAATCTCTAGCTACAATCTATGAATTTTGGGATGAACTGAAAAATCACTACATTAATCGTTCGCATGACAAAAGAGTCGATGTCAGGATTTTTCCATATACGCCAGGTTTTATTTGCACCGACAAAACTTTTAGCTCAATTCCATGTAAGAACCACTATGCAATCTATGAAGATGTGATGCTAAAATCAGGACTTTATAAAGCTATTGCTGCATATAATATGAAATGTATACTTGGGGAAGGAATTTCAGCAATTGGTAATGCACTTTATGAGCGTGTACGAAACAGCTACATATCTCTACGAGAACATGAAATTAGAGAAAGAGCTTACTATGTATGGTTGAAGAGAGATATGCCATTATGGGATGCTGACCGTGACTGGTACTGCGCTATTGAAGACGATATTGCCTATCTGCCCAAACCAGCTTGAATGTTGAACCTATGTCTAAGAAGCGCGTGTACACGGAACGGAGATTTACGCTATCGATTATGATGCAAAAAATATAGTCGTCCGGTGACGCACCAACCGTTAGCTGGCTCCGTTTTGGTCAGTTGAGGCGGTGGTTTCAGGGTGATTTGTTGGTAGCGCGATCGCCCAGCAAGCTCTTTGCTGAGACAGGCGTGTTTGGAGGGCGATCGCTCGCTGTGTTGCAAGGCATGAGGGATCGGTGACGTGGCAAGCTAACAAGTCATTGGAGCGGACAAGGAAACGTTGCTGGCTCCGTTTAAGTGTGATCGTTGCCGCTCAATTTGGTCGTTAAGTCATCACAAACCTATTTAATCCTGTACGTAGTCTTGTCCTGTCACCAAAGCCAATTCTGCTCGCATAAACTCACGCCCCAAGTAAGCCGCATGATCCAATCGGCTGACTGGAAAAGGTTTTGTTGACTCAAACAGTTGAATGCAAATTTCTTTAGCAGTTCTTCCAGTAAATAGGGCAGTTGGTTGTCGTTCCACTTTGACGGTTGCAGGAATCGGCTTTCCGGTTTCTGGATCGATAGCCAATCCTTGCTCGTTAACTTCATTGGTAAAATGTTTCGCACAGATCAAGCCTGCTCCCCGATCTAAGTAGATAATAAAATAACCTGCCGGATCGAGTTCTAAAAATCGCTTGGATAGTTTGTAGTCAATTGCTGCGATTGTTTCCACTGTCGTTATCATCATTTTTAAACTCCAAAACAAAAAGCACCGCTCTAAACGCCAAGAGAAGTCTGAGCTTCATATCTTCAGTGAATGCAGAGAAGAATAGTGTAGATATTGGGCATTACTGTTGAGTTCAACAATAAGCAAGAGAGCAAAAGTCTTAAAGCACTCTCAGACTAATGCCTGTGACTACTTTTACTGTTATTTCACAGTCACATTTGCTTCCTCCCGTAGAACTTTCGTGGCTTCCACCATGTTCTTTAAAGCCGGAATCACCTCTGACCATCGCCGAGTTTTCAAACCACAATCTGGATTTACCCAAATTTGTTTTACCGGTAAATTAGCAATTCCAGTCCGCAATTGTTGTAAAATCTGCTCAGTTGTCGGCACGACAGGACTATGAATATCGTAGACTCCATTACCAACTTGATGTGAGTAACCACCCTCTGTGATTTCTCGCAAAGTTTGATTGTTGCTGCGACTATTTTCAATTGAAATAACATCAGCATCTAACCGTTCGATATCCTTGATGATGTCACCAAATTCGCAGTAGCACATGTGGGTATGAATTTGCGTTTGGGGTTGGGCTACTGCTGTCGCCAAACGAAATGCATCTACAGCCCAAGATAGATATTCATTCCAGCGCTCAACCTTCAGGGGTAAACCCTCACGCAGCGCGGGTTCATCTACTTGAATTACCTTTGCACCAGCCGCTTCCAAATCCGCTACCTCATCCCGCAACGCTAAAGCAATTTGGAAAGCTTGTTCTGATTTGGAAATATCCATCCGGGGATAAGACCAATTTAAGATAGTTACAGGAGCCGTCAACATCCCTTTTACAGGTTTTTCCGTCAATGATTGAGCTACTTTAAACTCACGTACCGTCATTGGCGCAGTCCGAACCACGTCACCATAAATAATTGGTGGACGAACATAACGGCTACCGTAGCTTTGCACCCAACCATTTTCAGTGAAAGCGAAGCCTGATAACTGCTGTCCAAAAAATTCCACCATATCGGTGCGTTCAAATTCACCATGAACTAAAACATCTAATCCTAATTCCTCTTGTAGTTTAATGCTTTCAGCAATTTGAACATCAATTGCAGCTTCGTATTCTGACTGACTCAATTCACCCCGTTTGTAACGCATTCGGAGTTGGCGAACTTCAGAGGTTTGGGGAAAAGAACCAATTGTAGTTGTGGGGAACAGAGGAAGCGAAATTTGGGAATCAAGCCGCAATCCATAGGATAAGGAGCGCTGAAAATCATCAGTTTTTAAAGTTTTTAGTCTTTCTTGAACTGACTGATTTGCTGGATTAAACTCCTCGAACTTATTCCAGCTAGTCTCGATAATTTCTTGTTCTATTTTAGTATTTTCTCCTATTATTGTCCGAGCCAAGAAAACCACTTCTTGAAGTTTCTGTTCAGCAAAACTCAAGACATTACGTAGTGGTGATGGTAATCGTTTTTCTCGTTTGGCATCGTAGGGAACAAATTGTAAGGAAGCAGATGGTTGAATATGTAGAGATGTTCCATGTAAAGTCTCTACAATCTCTTGTAAAATGGGAATAACTTTCTCGGAACGAATTTGCCAAATATTTCTTGCGTCTATAATCCCTGCACCTAGTCGCTTATTTGGTGGGAAACCGTAGGTTTTGATTAACTCTAAGTTGCGTCCGCGTGTCAAGTCTAAGCTAATAGCAGCAACGGGTAAATCTATCACCCAAGGGTAAGTTTCACCCAAATCATCAAAATAAGTAACCAAGTGTAGGGGTATTCCAACTAACGAAAGTGATTGATAAACTTTATGAAAGTGTTCTTTCCAAGAATTAGCATCACCTAAAACAAGTGCAGGTTCATGTATTTGTACTTCTTCTACTCCCAGATTTTTTAATTCAGTGAGTAGGTTTATGTATAGCGGAATTAACTTTGATACTGCTTGCTGAATATTTAGTGATAGTTTGCTTAAGCGCAGCAGAGTACAGGGGCCAAGTACAATCGGAATTGCTCGTTTACCTAATATTTTTTGAGCGCGGCTAACTCGTTCTAAAAAGTCACTGAAATCAGATGGTAATGTTGATTCAGCAATTTCCGGGACAAGATAGTGATAGTTAGTATCAAACCACTTGGTCATTTCCAAGGCGGGAATTCCTTCTTTACCTCGTGCCATTGTAAAGTAGCGTTCTAAGCCAGAAAGCTGTTGAAATCTTTCAGGAATTAGCCCAAAACGAAATGTCCAGTCAAGTACATGATCGTAGAGAGTTGTGTCTCCAATTCCAATATAATCAATTCCGGCTTCAAGTTGGGTTTTCCAGTTAGATTCCTCGACTTTTTGTATGGTTTGCAGTAATGATTCGGACTCTATATTACCACTCCAAAATGCTTCTAGCGCTTTCTTTACTTCCCGGTTTTTACCAATGCGGGGATAGCCTAATGTTGCTGTTTGAATCTGCATTACTTTCTGTTCCTTTTAAGACTAATGATTTAGGTACTAGAGATTAAGAACTGGCAAATTTTACCCAGTCATCAATTAACAACAACTTATGTTTAATTTTGCCCACTTATTTAGTGGTGGAATCTTTGCTAAAATCCCTTTTTTCAAAGGTTCAGGTCGTTCTGACCAAGGTAATAAACCATCAGGCTTAGTATAATATTGAGTTGCACATTTCAATACAGCAGATGCACAGCCGTCAACTGGTAAATCGCCAAAGAGATAGGTTGATTTCCCTTCTGCTGTAAAGGCAATAACACAAGAATGGTTACAAGCACTCATACATTCAACTCCCTGAATGTGGAATTTATTTCGCAATTCCCAATCTTGTGCAAGTTGTTGAAGCTGTTGTATTAGTTGTTCACCTTTACTTTCACCAACTCGTTTACCGTTTTGCCACACGCTGTCACAAGTCGTGCAAACAAATAAAGTATGTTGTTTGTCGAGCATTAATTTTGAAGTTTGTAGAAAGAAGTCTGAATCGCAGATATGACAACTTTTTGCAGTCGTACAACTGCAACATAACGTGTCAATTTAGCAAAAATGATGTTACAAAAGCTTTCACGCCAACAAAAAACTAGCGCAAATGACAGTTGCACCAAAGGCTAATTGCAATGATCAATAAACTGCCTATAATTTCACAGCCATGAGTAGTCTGTGGAGTATCTCTGGCACTATGAGAACGTGAAACTGATGTATCGTTGAAATATTTATGGCAATATTCACCTGTACCTCGCAGATGGGTATGAGTTTACGTGTTGCTTTCGGCGGGCATTCTGACTCACAAGGCGAACCTTGATTACAGCTGCGGGACAGCGCCGGATTTACACCGGACTTTCCCCCTTGCGTCTGATGGCTGACTCCCAACAGAACCGAGTTGATATTTTCCTAACAATAGCATGATTATGAATTTAATCATACTTAAACTGACTGGTTCCAATAGCTACCATTTGTTAGTGGGACTGAGACAAAAACAACCAAAAAAGAACCTCAAATCTATATGCAGAAAGACTTTAACATCGTTTTGCTTAGTTTCTTAAGATATCTAAGTTTGGGCTATTTTTGAGCATAAGGTGTCTTTCTCTTACCCTGCATTGGTTTGAGGCTTGTTTTTCCCTCAAAAATGTTTAAGTCCCGCTAAATGCACTGTTACTAATCATTGATTCCTACAATTTAAAAGAAGTCTTGGTTATGTCCACCAAGACTTCGGATATATTTATTCAATTTAAAACCTGAAGCCAACTTTTTATCCCAAATTGCTGAAATAGATTGCCCAAAGAGTTCCTGTTACTCCCACAGCAATTAAAAGGTTAGTGAAAAACTTGCCTAATTCAGTTTCTTCTCCTAGTACTTTATCGTCTTGACCTGCACTGAAAAATAATGACCAGGCTTGGTTAACGTTAATTATTTCAAAGTTGTTGAAATCGGGGCGAAAAACAACGGGGCCAATTAAATCTTTTTTAGGGAAATCAAAATCAGTTTTCATAGCAATCCTCTGGTAATTTTCTATCGGTTAATTGAGTGAAATTCTTAAATATTCAGATTTAGTTACAGGTTTGTCAGCCATCCAATCAAGCCGTGTCCTGTGACAACTTCTAGAGCTATGAGTGAGACAAAACCAATCATCGCTAAACGTCCATTGAGTTTCTCGGCGTACTCGGTAAAACCTGCTCTTGGGGTTTTATCTACATAAACCTTTGGTTCAATTGCAAAGTTGTTGAGTTGACCAAGTTCGTTCATGGTAAAGCTTTTGCTTGTCATGTCTTTTTTCCTTTACTTGCTTATGTAACCAAATATAACACTATGTAAATATTTTTTACAAGTACTTGACAGAAACAAAGAATGTGGTTTTCCGTACTCAGCAGTTAGGTTTACCGTATGTGCGATCGCGTAGCGTCTCCTTTTTGGGCGATCGCCTCTGGCGGGTGCAAAGCACCATCGCGTAGCGTCTCGTACCCCTACTCTTAAGCAAACTACGCGCAGCGTCGACTACAGGAAAAGAGAAGCCATCGCACAAAGCCAAGCCAGACAGTTTGACAGCTTGTCATTTGACGACACCACCCATGAACAAGAGAATTGTTGAGGATGTCGAATAAGCTTTAATTGCAGAGGGAACATTGGGATGAAAAAGATTATTTCAGTATTGTTGCTGGGTGTAGCGATTTTCACTTTTGCCTTCAATAACCCAGCTTTAGCAGCAGACGCAGCCAGTGGAGCCAAAGTCTTTAGTGCCAATTGTGCTTCTTGTCACGCAGGTGGTAAAAACTTGGTTCAAGCCAACAAAACTTTGAAAAAAGATGCTTTAGAAAAGTTTGGGATGTACTCAGCAGAAGCGATTATCGCCCAAGTAACAAACGGTAAAAATGCTATGCCTGCCTTCAAAAGTCGTTTAAAACCAGAGCAAATTGAAAATGTAGCAGCGTATGTGCTGGGACAAGCAGACAAGGATTGGAAATAAAGTCAGAATACGACTGTTGTCCTCTAGTTCAGAAATAGTAGGTAGGGTATGTGCCTTATCTACTCATTTTGCTCTGTTAATAAAGTGAGGTATTATTATGAGTCGCTTTTACCGATTCATCCTCAATTTTGGTATTGCCGTTGTACTCGTCTGTCTTTTTCTCACTTCGCCTGCATATTCCTTAGCTGCATCGGACGCGAAAATCCCAGAAGGCGACTTATTCAAGCTAGGGATCGAAAAAATGCGACACGGCAGTTACCCTGAAGCTATTCAAGATTTTACAGAGGTAATTAAGCTCAAAAAGGATTTTGCTGTAGCTTATAGCAATCGTTGTCTGGCTTATCTGCAATTAGAAGATTATCAGAATGCGATCGCCGATTGCAATCAAACTCTAAAGTTAACACCCAACAATGTGGAAGCACACCTCAACCGAGGACTAGCATACTACAGACAAGGGGACTATCAAGCAGCGATCGCTGACAACAATCAAGTAATCGCTCTCAAACCTAATGATTTCAGAGCCTACTACAACCGAGGGATAGTCCGTGGTATGTTGGGTAATCACCAACAAGCAATATCAGATTACAATCTCGCACTCACTAATATTCCCCAATCATCCAGTCTACTAGAAGCGGATGTTTACAATGACCGAGGACTAGCTCATTTTGAGTTATCAGACTTAAAAACAGCTATGATCGACTTCTCAGAGGCAATTCAACTCAATCCCAATGACTATAGAGCTTACTATAATCGGGGTTGTGCTTGTGGTAGAAGTGGCGATAACTCTTGTGCTGTTAGGGATTTTACGGAGTCACTCAAACTGAACTCAACCAATGCTCAGGCTTATCTTAATCGGGGTATAGCCTACCATCAACTTGGTCACGAACCAGCAGCGATTGCAGACTTACAAAAGGCGGTTGAATACTTTGCCCAACAGAGAGAAACTACACTCTATGACAAAGCTTTCTTATTACTGAAAAATTTACAGCAACAACTCTCATCTTTATCAGAAATTGCTCTAATCCCCAGAGACGCAAAGACTAAGGAATATGGAGTTAGTTCTTGAAACTGTCTAATTATTTAGGACTTACGCAAAAGTACACGCTGTATGGGCAATTCATGAATTGCCCATACGTGAAAATAAGGGTTTCGGCTATTGTTTACATAAGTCCTGTTATTGTCAAAAAGAACTCAAATACTCACCTAATTCCTCTAATTATGAAACGGAATCACCAGCAATGGCACAAGCACCAAAATTAACCACACCCAAGACCATATTTTTGGCTGTCCTATAGAATCTGGTTGCTGCAAAAGAACATCTATTCTCTGTGTGACATGATTAGTTGGAATATGCTGGGCAAAAGCTGCACAAAAATTTACCTCTAGTAAAATTGGAGTATTGACAACCAAGAGTAAAGCCTCTGCCAATAAAAGATTATCAACTTGCCTAGTTGCCCAATAATCAGCCCGTATTTCTCTTAAAAGTAACAACTCTTGCCATAAAGATTCTGTGTGCGGTAGCCAAGAGGTTAACTGACGTAGCCACCCCAAAAAGAAAAACCAACAGGTATCGCGGTAGTGGCGATGTCCATCTTCATGGGCTAGTACAGCTTTGAGATGGGGGACATCTAAGGTATCTAATAATCCCTGACTGATAATTAACTCAGGTTCCCAAAAACCAACCAAAGCACAATAAACAACAGGCGCATTTAGTAAGCGTGCTGGTGTACCGTAAACACAAACTATGGGATAGGTGCGAATTTGTTCTAGCATCCGGTTTCCCTCCCATGCCAACTTCAGCCATAAGATACCTGCAAATCCTAAGAAACTGATGGCAAGTCCGTAGCTAACCCAACCTTCCCACCCCCAAACCATAATATGTCCATGAGGCCCCATACAAAACACTGCAAATGTTGTGGTTAACAGAAGTAATGGCGGTAGGAGAAATAGCAACAAGGCGCGGGGAAAACGTTCTGTCCAGCTTCCCATAGGGGATGACCAATAATATCTCAAGTACCAAGCTAGGATTAACGCCATCACTACCATCAACAGATGCATTACTTCTTCTCCCTGAGTTCACGAAGTGCTTGGATTTTTTGGGCGATCGCCTCAAACTGTGCCACACTAGCCTCATCCAGACTGTCAGCAAAAGCAGCTACAATCTCCGGCTTGCCCAATTCGAGAAATTTCTGTAACTGTTCATAAGCCTCTAACGCTTGTGCTTCAGAATAGGAAATCAAAGGTCGCCAAATATAGTGGCGGTGCTGTTTAACACATTCTAGCCAACCCTTATTGCTAAGACGATCCAGTATTGTTGCTACTGAGGAATAAGTTAACTCGCGTTCTGGATCAGCAATGATGCGTTCATGTATCTCTTTGACTGTGGCAGAATCCAGAGAGTAAATAATGTTTAAAATCTCTGCTTCTAATGGGCCTAATTTCAGTTTGTTGGGGCGGTAATTTGGCAGAGAACTCATCTTTATTTTTAGTGTCTTTTAACTAGATTAACCAGAATTTATTTATGATAAATTTGCTTGAAAACTTCATAACTAACTTTGACAAGCTGTCGCACTTCAATCTGACAACTTGTCTTTTGACATTTCACACCGACTGACTTAAGGTCGGAGGGGATTTTTAGCTTCAGTTGGCTTAATTTTTTCCAGGAATTGAAGCTCATTACAATCTTGATTAAACCTCCAATTGTTCATTAATTAAGGAATATGCGTATTTCAACTCAATCAATAAAATTTACCAAATATTCAATCTCTTCTGAGCAAGCAGTTATCTTTAACCCAGATTACTTAGAAGCTGTATCAAGTAGTCTATCTATTTTATGATGAGATTTTTACAAATGTCAAAAGACAGACTGTCATTCTTTTCTCTGACATTTTGTCAAACTAAAAAATCTAGAAAAAAGTTAAAGAATATCCAGATCAATAATTATTGAAGACATTATTTGAAGAATATATTTGTTAAGTTTAACTAAGTGCAGGATATTTGCACGGGAGCAGACCATGTTTGAATATCTTCCACCTTTGAACGACCACAACTTACCTTACCCAGATACAATCCATCCGATAGTTGTCCACTTCGTGATTGCAATGGTATTGTTCGCCTTCTTCTGTGATGTAGTTGGTTATTTTAGCCATAACGCCCGTCTTTTTGAAGTCAGTTGGTGGAATATGTTTTTCGCCACGATCGCCATTTTTATTGCGATCATCTTTGGTCAGATTGAAGCGGGTTTAGCCGAACCTTACAACGCAGTTGAACCAATCCTAAATTTACATACCCTGATTGGCTGGTCGCTTTCAGGAATCATCGCCGCGATAACAGGTTGGCGTTATGTCATTCGGTTACGTGACCCAGAAAAATTACCAGTTCCCTATCTGGGAGTGGGACTACTTTTAACTTGTTTGGTGTTCTTCCAAGTGTATTTGGGAGATGAATTAGTGTGGGTGTATGGACTGCACACAGTACCAGTTGTAGAAGCTGTGAAGGCAGGTATTTTGCGATGAATACCCAACTAATTGAACAACTCAGATCGCAACTAGGTGCAAACGGACTACCTTACAGCATTCCCGTTCATCCCAACTTAGTCCATCTCACCTTGGGTTTATTTATCGTCGCCATTGCCTTTGATATTGTTGGTGTACTATTCCCCCTAGAAAAACCAGTTTTCAAATTTTTGGCAATACCCGCTAATCGTGCCGGCTTCTTTGATGTGGGTTGGTACAATATGCTGGCTTCAGCCATCATCACCTTTTTCACCGTGGCCGCAGGCTTTTACGAAATCATGTTGGCAGAACCACCAACAGATTTAAAAAGTGCTTGGGGATTACAAGGGATGGAGACAATGCTATGGCATGGTGTCGGTGGTGTCCTCCTCTTAGCGCTGATTATTGGCATGACTGTATGGAGAGGATTTCAGCGTTATTTATGGCGAAAAGATGTCGGTCAACAAGTGCAGTGGAGTTATCTTGCAGCAGGGTTTTTCATCATGTTTATTATGTTCGTTCACGGCACATTAGGAGCGCAACTAGCGGCAGAATTTGGCGTACATAATACTGCTGATAAATTACTGAGATTGGGTAAAGACATTAACGCGGTATTGAAGTAAATGAAAATTCAGAATATTTTGATTTTAATTGGCTGTGCGATCGCCCTCACAGCTGCTAGCCTCTGGATGGGAGAACAAGCCTATTCCTGGTTTCCCCCCCAAGCCGCCGCCGAATCCAAACTCATAGATGAACTCTTTAGCTTTTTAGTCACCTTGGGAACCTTCATTTTCCTGGGTGTAACTGGAACCGTCATCTATTCCATAATTTTCCATCGCGCAGGTAAATATGACACCAGCGATGGCCCGCCAATTGAAGGAAATGTCACCTTAGAAGTAGTTTGGACAACAATTCCCATTCTGTTGGTACTGTGGATTGCAACCTACAGTTACAACATCTATGCAGAAATGGCGATTCAAGGGCCAATGGAAGCCATGCACATACATAAAATGGCATCAGCCCATGCAGCAACAATGGAGGAGAAGGGGACATTTTCAATCACCGCCTCTAACTCCATACCAGTTGAAAAAATAGAAGTGCTTGCCAAACAATGGGCTTGGGTCTTTCGCTACCCCAACCAGAATGTTACCAGCACAGAATTACATCTACCAGCAAATCGGCGCGTTAGTTTAGCACTCCAATCAGCAGACGTTCTCCACGGCTTTTACATTCCTGCCTTTCGACTCAAACAAGACATAATTCCCAAGCAAACCATCGACTTTGAATTTACTCCCATTCGCCCCGGCAAATATCGACTGCGCGATTCTCAATTTAGCGGTACTTACTTTGCAGCCATGCAAGCAGATGTAGTAGTCGAATCAACAGCAGATTACGACCAATGGCTGAAATTAGCTGCAACCCATAAACCAGTCCCCGCCAATAATCAAGCCGCCAACGAATACACCCAAAAAATCAAAGGGGCATTCACCACAGGCTATCCCACAGTCATACCCGCACCACCGCCTCTAGTCAATTTCTCCTCTTAAACTCAATTTCTCTGCGCCTCTGCGCCTCTGCGTGAAACATCCTATGACAAATACCCAAATCGAAAATCCCAAAATACTACTAGAAACACACCACCATCCCCCCACCACCTGGAAAACCTACTTCACCTTCAGCACCGACCACAAAGTTATCGGTATCCAATATATTGTCACCTCATTCATCTTCTTTCTGATCGGTGGCATCTTGGCAATGATTATTCGCGGCGAACTGATTACCCCAGAAGCCGATTTAGTTGACCGCACCGTTTATAATGCCATGTTCACCATGCACGGCACTATAATGCTGTTCTTGTGGACTTTTCCCGTCTTAGTTGGTCTAGCAAACTACCTTGTCCCGCTAATGATTGGGGCGCGAGATATGGCATTTCCCCGCCTGAATGCCGTAGCCTTCTGGATGGTGCCAGTATTTGGAATTATCCTGATGGCTAGTTTCTTCCTACCTGGTGGCCCAGCCCAAGCAGGTTGGTGGTCTTATCCCCCAGTTAGCTTGCAAAACCCTACAGGTAATCTCATTAACGGTCAATTTCTCTGGCTGATAGCTGTAGCCATATCGGGTGTATCCTCGATTATGGGTGGTGTTAATTTTGTTACCACAATTGTCAAAATGCGCGCACCAGGAATGACCTTCTTTCGGATGCCGGCTTATGTTTGGGCAGTGTTCAGCGCCCAGATTATCCAACTGTTTGGATTGCCTGCACTGACGGCAGGTGCAGTCATGCTGCTACTTGACCTCAGCATTGGTACAGCCTTCTTTGACCCTGCTAAGGGCGGTAATGCAGTTCTCTTTCAACATTTTTTCTGGTTCTATTCACATCCAGCAGTTTACGTAATCATACTACCTGTTTTTGGCATCTTTTCCGAAATCTTCCCAGTTTATAGCCGTAAACCTCTGTTTGGCTACAAAGTAGTTGCCGTTTCCTCACTATTGATTGCCGGCGTAAGTGGTTTTGTTTGGGTACATCACATGTTTGCCAGTGGTACACCAGCCTGGATGCGGATAGTGTTCATGGTTTCCACAATGTTCGTTTCCGTACCCACGGGGATTAAGGTGTTTGCTTGGGTGGCGACAATTTGGGGAGGTAAACTGCGGCTGACTACCCCGATGCTGTTTGCTTTGGGTGGATTGATTATGTTTGTGTTTGCCGGTATCACAGGCATTATGCTTTCCTCTGTACCGATTGATATTCACGTTAATAATACTTACTTTGTCGTGGGTCACTTTCATTACGTCCTCTACGGGACTGTGACAATGGGGATGTTTGCCGCCTTTTATCATTGGTTTCCCAAGATGACTGGGCGGATGTACTACGAAGGCTTGGGTAAGCTGCATTTTTGGTTATCATTCATCGGGACTAACCTGAATTTTTTACCCATGCACCCATTAGGCTTACAAGGGATGTTGCGTCGGGTTTCTTCCTACGACCCAGAATATGCTTTTTGGAATGTGATTGCTAGTATTGGTGGATTTTTGTTGGGGATGTCTACACTACCCTTTATTTTGAACATGATTGGTTCTTGGGTGCAGGGTGAGAAAGCACCGGATAATCCTTGGCGGGCTATTGGGTTGGAGTGGCTGGTGGCTTCTCCGCCGCCGGTGGAGAATTTTGAGGAGATTCCTGTGGTGATTTCTGAACCTTATGGGTATGGGAAGTCTGAACCGTTGACGGCGAATTTGGAAAAGCAAGAGTTAGCAAGAGATTTGAATTAATTCATACTTGAAACCTAGTGCGATGTTCGTAGTAAGGACTTCAGTCCTTAATTTTGTTTCCAGGAGAGGACTAAAGTCCCCACTACAAACCAAAAAAAAATTAGTGAAAATTCAACTATGACTGTGAATAGTTCTATTAGTCGAGAAGAGTTGCAGGAGTCTTTGGAGACGAGGACTGTTGAACATACTCATGATGAAGCCGCCAATAGTATGTTTGGCTTTATCGTATTTTTACTTTCGGAAAGCATCATTTTTCTGAGTTTTTTCGCAGGATATATTGTTTATAAAACCACGACTCCTGATTGGCTACCTCCTGGTGTAGAGGGATTGGAGGTTAGGGAACCGGCGATTAATACGGTAATTCTGGTTTCTAGTAGCTTTGTGATTTATTTCGCGGAACTTGCCCTGAAACGCCATAATATGTGGGGATTCCGTCTGCTTTGGTCAACAACAATGGCGATGGGTAGCTACTTCTTGTATGGTCAAGCAGTTGAATGGAGTAGCCTGCATTTTAGTGTGACATCTGGCGTATTCGGGGGAATGTTCTACTTGTTAACAGGATTCCACGGGTTGCACGTTTTTACTGGTGTGGTGTTGCAGTTAATTATGTTAGTACGATCGCTTATTCCTGGTAATTACGATCAAGGCCATTTTGGCGTAGATGCTACTTCCCTATTTTGGCACTTTGTTGATGTAATTTGGATTATTTTATTTTTCCTCATTTATATCTGGCAATAAATACTTTATCTGAAAAATCCTCCTCTCCCCTGCCCCTCTGCCCCCCTGCTTTCTCATTTCCTTCTCAAAGAAAAACCCTTATGATTATTGACGATCAACACTACGACATTATTATTGTTGGCACCGGTGCTGGTGGCGGTACATTAGCATATAAACTCGCACCATCTGGCAAGAAAATCTTAATTCTAGAACGCAGCAATTTTCTCCCCAAAGAAGAAGAAAATTGGAGTGCTGTTGAAGTCTTTAAAAAAGAACGTTATCACACTCAAGAACAATGGTACGACAGCGCCGGCGAACCTTTTCGCCCTCAAATTAACTATTGGGTAGGCGGAAATACAAAAGTATATGGTGCAGCGCTGTTACGGATGCGGGAACGGGATTTTCAAGAGGTCAAACATCAAGATGGAATTTCGACTGCATGGCCTTTGAAATACCAAGACTTTGAACCCTATTACACTGAAGCCGAGAAACTCTACCACGTCCACGGTAAACTAGGCAATGACCCAACAGAACCACCCCGCAGCGAAACTTATCCTTATGCAGAAGTAAGTCACGAAGCGCGGATGCAAACAATTGCTGATGCTATCTCCCAACAAGGGCTACATCCAACAAATTTACCTTTAGCACTCAAGAGTGATTGTATCCGATGTCATACTTGTGATGGTTTCCCTTGTAAAATAGATGCCAAAGCTGATGCTCATACTGTGGGAATTAACCCAGCTTTGTCATATTCTAACGTCACCTTGAAAACCTCAGCTAAGGTTGTGCGTTTACACACTAACCCTTCTGGTGTGGAAGTAAAAGCTGTGGAAGCAGAAATTGATGGACAATCCTATCTATTTTTTGCAGATATCGTAGTTCTAGCTTGTGGTGCGGTAAATTCGGCGGCGTTGCTGTTGCGTTCTGCAAATGACAAACACCCAAAGGGACTTGCTAATAGTTCCGATTTGGTGGGACGTAATTTTATGAAACATCTGATGACGGCTATGGTGCAACTTAGTCCAACACCAAACCCAACGGTTTTTCAGAAAACAATCTCTGTCAATGATTTTTATTGGGGAGAATCAGATTTTCCTTTCCCGATGGGTCATATTCAAAATACAGGTAGTATTCTACAAGAGATGATTCCCGCCGAAGCATCGCCTTTGTTATCGCTGATGTCGAGGTTAGTACCTGGGTTTGGAATGCGACAGTTAGCCAATCATTCTATTGGTTGGTGGTTACAAACGGAAGATTTACCTGACTCAAAAAATCGAGTGCGGGTAGTGGGTGATAAGTTGTATTTGGATTATACGCCTAATAATACTGAGGCACACGATCGCCTGATTTATCGCTGGACTGATGTGCTAAAAGCTGTAGACCGCACTTCGGAAAACCCGGTGTTTCGTCGCGGTATTTATCCCCGTAGTGATAGCCCGATTCAAGTGGTGGCGAATCAGTGCGGTACTTGCCGATTTGGGGAAGATACAAAAACATCTGTGCTTGACCTCGATTGTCGCACCCATGATGTGAATAATCTCTATGTTGTTGATGGTAGTTTCTTCCCGTCTAACTCTGGGGTGAGTCCGGCTTTAACTATTATTGCCAATGCTTTGCGAGTTGGCGATCGCTTGATTGCACGCTTGCACTAAGGGACTTGCAAAAGATAAAACATCCCGATAGGGGTTTTTAGCTTTCTGCATAGGTTTGGGAATATAACTAATTACCCGAACTTGATATTAATCATTTTGAAAAGGTAGAAATGTTCCGTTACCATGCCACTGGCACCCCAAGATGGTATGCAAGTCAAGATTTAAACAAATTCAGAGGTTAGTTCATGGATTTTCTATCGGACACCGTTGCCCTATCGCGGATGCAGTTTGCACTGACGGCGATCTTTCACATGCTATGGCCTGTTCTCACCACTGGGATGGGGATTTATCTAGTCATTGTTGAAGGAATGTGGCTCAAAACACGCAACCCCGATTACTATCACCATGCTCGTTTCTGGGCAAAGTTATATGTGTTGAATTTCGGTATTGGTGTAGCATCTGGCTTACCGATGGAGTTTCAATTTGGCACGAACTGGGCACCATTTTCGGAAGCGGTAGGCGACTTTTTTGGCAGCATTCTAGGCTTTGAGGCTTCGATGGCATTCATGCTGGAAGCCGGATTTTTGGGCATTATGCTGTTTGGCTGGGAACGGGTAAATCCAGTGATTCACTATTTTGCCACCATTATGGTTGCCTTTGGCGCAAACCTATCTACCTTCTGGATTTTAGCGGCAAACTCTTGGTTGCAAACCCCGGCAGGCGGAGAAATGGTGAACGGGAAGTTTGTTGTCGATGATTACTTTCAGGCAATCTTAAATCCCTTCATGCTCAACAGCGTGTCGCATATGTTTTTAGCGACGCTAGAAACTTCTCTGTTTGTGATTGGGGGAATTAGTGCTTGGTATATTCTCAACAACCGTCATCAGGCTTTCTTTGCGCGATCGCTCAAAATTGTCTTAGCAACTGCGATCGCTGTCACCCCATTACAAATCTATATCGGACACCTCAGCGCCGAGCAAGTAGCAGATTATCAGCCCACCAAACTCGCCGCAATGGAGGCCAAGTGGGAAACTAGTCCAGCCGGACAGCCCGCGCCTTGGAGTGTGGTGGCATTACCTAATAATCAGACTGAGCAAAATGATTGGGAAATCTCAATTCCCAACGGCTTGGGCTACATTTTGGAATTCAAAAAAAATCTGTCTAAACCCGTTCTGGGATTGAAAGAGTGGAAACCTGAAGATCGCCCCCGCATGGTGGGTTTAATTTATTACGCCTTCCGCATCATGAGCGGCATTGGCTTCTTCTTAGCTGGATTGATGAGCATCAGTGTGATTCAGTGGTTGCGGGGCAAACTTTCACCAGAAGCGATCGCCGAGCAGAAATGGCTACTGCGAATCTGGATTTTGGCGGCTCCACTGGGCTACATTGCCGTCGAATCAGGCTGGATTGTGCGTTGTGTTGGGCGGCAACCTTGGGTAGTTTACGGGCAAATTCGCACGGCAGATGGAGTTTCACACTTACCTGCTAGTGAAGTCTTAACATCCTTGGTGATTTTTGCTGTAATTTATACAGCCCTATTTATTTGTGCCTTATTCTTTGGTAGTCGAATCATTCGTCAAGGCCCCAACCTAGAGCTTCCGGTTCCAGGCATTGACACCCAACCTGCCCTAGAAACTACTCCGGCTGAATTTGTTCCAGATCAACGTCCTATCGAAGCAGAGCAATGAAAAAGCAGAGGGGCAGAGGGTCAGGGGAGCAGAGGAGAGAACCCACACTTCGTCAAGCGGTAGTTGAATCTCGACTTCTCCTAACGGAGACGCTACGCGTAGCTTGCTTCCCCGTAGGGGTACGCTCGATTACCGCGCAGTCGAAACTCAGTGCAGACGCTGCGCTATCGCCAGGGACAAGGCTTTGAACCTTATCTTTTTCGTAAATCAAATAGGTAAAATAATTCGGTAATTGTATGGAGAATCTAGAACACTTTTTAGCGCAGGTCTGGTTTGTCATCTTAGCTCTGTTTTTATTTCTCTACGTAATGTTAGACGGGTTTGATCTAGGCGTAGGCATCCTATCGCTAACCAGTTCCAATGACGACCGACGCGACATTTTAATGACGAGTTTGGGTAATATTTGGGATGCCAATGAAACCTGGTTGGTGTTGATGGGGGGTGCGCTGTTTGGGGCATTTCCTCTGGCTTATGGCACTATTCTGAATGCGCTCTACATTCCCATTTTTGGCATGATCTTTGGCTTGATTTTTCGGGCTGTGTCCTTTGAATTTCGAGAGCATTCTACAAACAAAGTGTTTTGGAATGTCGCCTTTGGAGTTGGGAGTTTCATGGCGGCGCTGTTTCAAGGATTTGCCTTGGGGAGTATTTTAGAAGGCATTAAGGTGGATGAATCGGGTCACTTTATTGGTAGTATGTGGGACTGGCTGGATTGGCGATCGCTCTTAGTTGCCTTGACATTAATCCAGGGTTATGTATTGATTGGCTCCACCTATCTCATCTTAAAAACTGAGGGAGAACTGCAAACATCCCATTACCGCACAGCAAAACTCGCTGCTTGGACAACCCTTATAGGTGCAATCTTAATCACCATCGCCACCCCTGTTGTGTATGAAAATGCCAGGGCAAAGTTATTTCACCAACCAGAAGTATATCTATTTTCACTCATTCCCGTGCTAGGCGTGCTGCTGATTGGGTTATTGATTCAAAGCCTGAACCGCAAAGCAGAAACTACTCCCCTGGTTTGGACAGTGCTGCTGTTTCTACTTACCTTTGTGGGCTTAGGATTAGTTGTTTTTCCCTATATCATCCCCCCAGGTATCACCATTTATCAGGCAGCGGCAGCACCTAGTGCATTAGTGTTCATGATTATCTTCATTGGATTTCTGATTCCCATTATGTTGTTCTACAACATCTACAATTACATTGTGTTTCGAGGGAAAGTGGCAGGTACACATTATGGGGAATAGGTGATACCAATTTGAGAAATGATTGGTTTCAGCTTAATGACTGCGATATTTGCTTTGAAGCCATACAAACAATGGACGTAGATGGCCCTAAGCTTGGACAAATACGAATTCATATCTGACAGAATTTGCACTTTTTCTGTACATGTCAGATAGTGTCAAGTATGACGCTTTGTCTTTTGACAGATATTAATGAGTTATTTAGCATTCTTAGATGCCTCTATTTAAATTTAGGTTATATGACCGACGGACAAAATAAGCGAAAGAAATTAAAGCTGCTATCCATCGGTATCGCACCACATGATGCTTTATTATCGATTGGCATCTCCCCTCATGGTTTAATTTCAATTGGTGCTATTCCCCACGGGTTGATTTCAATTGGACTAGTTTCAATTCAGCAAACCTGCTCCTTGGGATGAAGAAATCTAAAAATGATGTCGTTTAACCGAGCTTTTTTACCAAAAACTGAAATTTTGCTCATTTTTTGTTAAAGGCATAATTTGTTGGGATATAGTGTTCATTTTGTAGAGGTATAGGCTTTTTCTCCTCGTTTATCACGGCGGCGATAGAGTAATTCTAACTGTCCTCCATATTCCTGAAACAACGATATTTGCCGGCTATAAAGTCCGCGAAAGGAGTTGGCGAAAAACAATGTAAAGATAGCAACTATTAATCCAGATGCTGTAGACACCAAAGCTTCACTGATCCCACTAGTAACGTTTGCGGTTTTCGTACCTCCTACATCCCCAATATTCAAAGAAGCAAAGGAAGTAATTAACCCTAAGACTGTACCAAGTAGACCGAATAGTGGTGCTAAACCAATGATGGTGTCAAAAATATTTTGAAACCGTTTGAGTATGGGGATCTCAGCTTGTGCTTCACTTTCTAAAGCTAAACGAAATTCTTCTGGAGTTGGTTCTTCTAATTCCAACGCTGCTAAAAAAACCCGTGCGAGGGGTAAATCAATATTTTGCCGGAGTTTATCTATTGCAGCCACTACATTCTCTAACTGATAGAGTTTTAATACCTCTTTAATTACACGACTTTGACGGCTATTAATTCTCACCCAAAACTTAACACGTTCAATAATTAACGCCACCGCCAATATAGAAAATACCAATAGCGGCCACATAACTAAGCCGCCAGCAGTAAACAGATTTTTAATTCCCATCTAAAAATACGGCGCAGATACTCCTGTGACATCACCTCAGCAATGTTACGGTAGAGAAAGGCCGTCCTCCGATAAAGTTTACAGTTGAATGATTTCCACTCAAATCGCTAATACTAGGAGAAATATAGCTATCAAGATCCGATAGATGCTTGATTTTACATTTTTAGAATCAATCGGCGTTTGTAGCGGAACAATATTCCTTCTGCCTCATCTAGTAATCGGATATTTATTGAGCATTTGATTCGCTTGCTGAAAATATTCCGCATAGCCTCACAAAGATTTCGCTTAAGTATTGATACTTATGAACAAATTATTTTAACAGTTTGTGGGTTAGTTAGGCTAAGAATTGGTAGTCTAGTTTTACCAAATTAATTACTATTAATAGTAATACTAACTTAGATAACTAGGGAGTATTATTGATGGCTCTAAACTATCATTAACTATCTCAAAGCCTTATGATTACGTTTTCACGAAGATATCAAAGCTTGCTCTCAAAGCTTTGAACAGTCTGCCTTTGGAGTTTTAGGACAAGTCTAATGCTTGCTACCGCAGATAAACGCTACGACTATGCGGCAATTGAACCAGATAATAATGGCAATGCTAGCAATGGATGGGAGAGTAACGATGCTGGGAATCTCCCGTTGGACAGGCACTGGTGGTAGTTACCCTTCGATGTTGAGATTATTTCATACAGTAATCCCTTGGGCAACATTGTTTTGGCTATTTTTTCGCAAGCATTTGTTTCGTGCGAATGAGGTATATTTGCTTGCAGGAGATGAAGTTGTAGTCAGCAAATCAGGGAAACAAACTTATGGGTTGGATAGGTTCTTTTCGAGCTTAATAAGTAAACCAATATCAGGATTATCTTTCTTTACATTATCGTTAGTAAGTATCGAACAAAGACACTCATTAAAACTTGAGACCTAAAGGAAGAAGCTGCCTCAAAAATGGTGATTTTGGTAAGGATAATGGAAGGAAAGACGACAAAAACTAAACCATTGGGGGTTATTTGCGCGGAACTTTAACAAACCCATTCATAAAATTCAATTGCCTCTGGTTCACAACTGTGACATCCACCACACTTTTTCCCATCCGCCATTTTACGGACTCGACCTTTACGAATTAGCTTACTCAGCATTCCTCGTAAAGCGTCTCCATCCATGCGAAAGTGAAGTTGCATATCTGCAAGAGAAGCTTTTTTGTGTTGGGTAAGGAATTGTTGTAGTTCACTTAATATCATGGTTTTGTCCTCCATTTTTTGTCATTAGTCAGTAACAAATGACTAATGACTAATAACTTCTCTTGTACGTGTAGTACCTGCCATCTTCAGTCCGAAAATTGCCATCCCCATAACAAAAGCTAATCCCACTACCCAAGCAATAGAAGAACTTGGATGTTGTGTAAATGTCGCCAGTTGGTAATATAAAACCGCCACCCAGTAAGCTAAACCAGTAGTCCACAATCCAGCAAATATCGTCCACCCAAAATTTGTCTCCCGGTAAAGTGCAGCCGTCGCAGAAACGCAGGGAAAGTACAACAGCACAAACAACAGATAGGCGAAAGCCGCAGATGTACTACTAAACCGTTTGGACATTTCGCCGTAAGTGCTAACAGATACACCTTGAGCTTCTGCGGCTTGTTTTTGGTCTGTCGAAACATTGGCTGCACTTAAACCAAGGGGGTCAAATAGTTGACTGGGAAGTTTTGCCAAATTCTCTGGAATGCTAGCAAATGCTTTACTAATACCACCCCAAAAACTAAATTCTTCGGGTTTTTCTGGCTCTGCTGTGGCTGCTTTTTCTGCTTCTGCCAATCCCGTATACAGAGAGTTCATCGTACCAACCATCACTTCTTTCGCAAATACGCCTGTCATTAAACCAACGGTAGCAGGCCAGTTATCTTGAGTAATTCCCATTGGTGTAAATACTGGTGTGACTGTACGACTCATGGCACTGAGAATCGAATCTTTGCTATCTTGCTTGCCGAATGTGCCATCAGTACCAACAGAATTCATGAAGCCCAGGACGATCACCATAATTACAATAGCAATGCCGGCTTTGGTAATGAAAGCTTTGAGGCGATCGCCTGCACGCAAAAAAACACCTTTAATCTTGGGTATATGGTATGGGGGTAGTTCCATGATAAAAGGCGCGGCTTCCCCTTGGAGAATGGTATTTTTCAAGATCAGTCCGGTGAATATGGCGGCTAAGATACCCAATAGGTAAAGACCTAAAACCATATTTTGACCGCCAACGGGGAAGAAAGCACCAATAAATAGGGCGTAAACTGTCAATCTGGCGCTACAGGACATGAAGGGATTCATCATCACTGTCATCAGGCGATCGCGTTTATTTTCTAATGTCCGCGTCGCCATAATTCCGGGAATGTTACACCCAAAACCCACAATCATCGGGACAAAGGATTTACCAGGAAGCCCAATTAAACGCATCAACCGATCCATCACAAAGGCTGCCCGTGCCATATAGCCAGTATCTTCTAACACCGACAGACACAAGAACATCATGCCTATTTGGGGAATAAAAGTGGCTGTGGTTTGAATCCCACCACCTGCGCCCTGTGCTAATAGTCCAATCAGCCATCCTGGTGCATTGATGTTTTCCAGCAGTTTACCGAAACCATCAACAAAAATCGTGGCAAAGCTAATATCAAAAAAGTCAATAAAAGCACCACCGACATGAATCGATATGGTGAATATCACGTACATGATTAACAAGAAAATTGGTATACCCAACCAGCGATTGAGTACCACTTGGTCGATTTTGTCGGAAATGTTAGTTTTAACTTCTCTGCTGCGTTCGGCTGCACCTTGAATTAAGTTACGAATAAAGGTGTAACGACTATCGGCGATGATAATATCTAAATCATCATCGAGGGTTTGATGGACTTGTCGTCGGTGTTCTACAACTATCCTCTCTAATTCCTTACTCCTCAATTCTGGTGCAATTCGATCCTCGTATTCCAAAAGTTTCAGGGCTGTCCACCGGGGATCTACTGTGCGGTTGGGACTATGTTCTGTGATGAAAGGGACTAATTGCGCGATCGCATCTTCAATTACGGCAGGGTAAGCAACGTAGGTTGGTGGTACTAATAAGTTAACGAAAGATTGATTAATCGCATCTTGTAATTCTGGAACTCCCTTACCTGATGTTGCACTCATGGGAATCACCGGACAACCAAGACGCTGTGAAAGTAGGGCGGGATTTATCTTAATTTCCCTGTCTTTAGCCACATCCATCATGTTCAACGCCACAATCATCGGTAAGCGCATTTCCATGATTTGGGTAGTCAGATACAAGTTGCGTTCTAAGTTGGAAGCATCAACAATGTTAATAATCACATCCGCTTCACCAGCAAGCAGATAATCTCGCGCTATCAGTTCATCAAGTCCCGTGTCACTATCTTCAGCATCCAGAGAATAAACTCCTGGTAAGTCAACAACAGTAATGTTTTTCCCCTTGTGGATATATTTGCCTTCTTTGCGTTCCACTGTGACACCAGGCCAGTTACCAGTTCTTTGATTAGCACCTGTCAAGGCATTAAATAAAGTAGTTTTACCACAATTAGGATTACCTACCAATGCAATTATCTGCTTCGTCATTGTGTTACTTCCTCTACAAATAAAGCATTGGCTTCGTCTTTTCGCAGACTCAATTTGAAACCCCGCACTTGGATTTCTACAGGATCTCCCAGAGGTGCATGGCGGGTGACAGTAAACTCTGTACCAGGTGTCAGTCCCATCGCCAGCAATTTTCCTTTATAACTACGGGCAGCTTTTTCATAACCAACCACCCGCCCCGTACAGCCCACAGCTAAATCACGTAGTTGTCTTTTTTCACTCATTTTTGTTTGTAAAGCTCGGTATATTTAGTAACGCTATTTAAAAGAGATAGGAAAAATTCACAAACCATAACTGGCTGGCATTCTAGATATAACAGCTTCATATCTGTCTAGTTATGAAACTTTGTTTAATGACATAGAATATCGCACTTATTATTTACAAACTTATTGCAAAAATATGTCAAAGATGTGGACATATTTTCTTGTTTCCATCTTCTATACTTTAGTCAGTCCATATTTTCTGTTTCTCCCCTGCTCCCCTGCTCCTCTGCTCCCCTGCTGACAGGCGTGATGGTATATTTTTTTAGTTGGAAGTCCCTAAATTGGTACATAGTATTTTCTGTGCCATACCTACCCCTAAACCAATGCGGTTATCACCAAGTGCAATGATGACAGAACCATTGGCAATACTAATCACTTGAAGTTCACTTCCAGGAACTAATCCCATACCAATCAGACGACGGACTGTACCTTCTGTCCCTTTGAGTTTAGCGATCGCTAAACGCTCTCCCACACTAGCGATCGCTAAAGGAAAAGATTTACCTGTGTTCACAAAAGAGCCATTATTGAGGGTTTTTTCTTCTAATTCGGGAGTTTGGGGTGTCTCTCCAAAAAACGTAAACCCCCATCCTTTAGGCTTTTGGTGTTGGTTGTAGTTATTTTTGCTATCTGTCATCACCTTTCAAAACAGTGGGTGGGTTTGGAGTAATACAACTGGCAACAATACCAACTTTTCCCCCTGCTGCAACTCCTTTGCAAAATGTCACCAAAAAAGGTAGCAAGCATGAAGACTTACGGTTGACATAGTTTGAGCATCTTAATCTAGTTGATAGTATATATCAATTAGGAGATAAAAAAGATTTAATTCTTGCAAATAGATATAAAGTAATAATGCAGAGATAAGCTGTCTTGTCAAAAGACAACTTGTAAAATATTACAAACTATGAAAATTAGCAAGTCAACAGATAAGAAATACTAACCTTTTGCCAGCAGCCATAGCATTAGCTCAAAGATGAGGAAATCTTCATTTCCCAACAAAAACAGAGTGAGCTTGAGTTAAGTTTGACACTCTGTCTTTTGACATAGATACTACTTTAACTTATTGTCACAAGTAATATTTGTCTATAGTAAAAATCAGTAATTATCTTACTGATTTTTTGGCAATGTGGTGAGTGTCATTTTTGCAAGTGGTGTGAGAAAGTAGGGTGAAAAAGCCTAATTTATCAGTTTATTTGTGGCTAACATCTGCTGCAATAATTTTAGTTACTTATCCAGTTTATGCAGATGAAATAGTTATCAAAGATATTCCCAAACTTAGTGATATCCAACGTCCTCACACTAATACCAAAGACTGGCTAGCGCAGCAGACAGAGATTATTTCAGTTACAGAAGTACGTCTGAGCCAAACCTCTAGCGGTTTGGAAATCATCTTAAAAACTCCTACATCCGATAAGTTGCAAGTCACTAATAAAACTGAAAGGAATAATTTCATTGCAGATATTCCTAATATTCAACTACGCTTAACTAGTGGTGACTCATTCCGTCAAGAAAAGCCAATTGCAGGAATTACGGAAGTAACTGTTAGTAACATAAATACAAATAGTATCCGAGTAACTGTGACAGGTGAAGCGGGTGTACCGAAAGTTGAGTTAGATGACAGCGATGAAGGTTTAATTTTTGTTGTCACACCAAATAAACCAACTAGCGAAACGCCAGCAACACAACCATCGGCTGAAGCTAATCAACCCATTGAATTGACTGTGACAGGAGAGAGAGATGGGTATAATGTCCCCACCGCCACCACCGGCACTAAAATAGAAGCACCACTACGCGATTTACCTTTATCTATTCAAGTCATCCCGCGTCAAGTGATTGAGGATAGGGGCGTAGTCAGACTCAACGATTTAGCTGATAATGTGGCGGGTGTCCAGCAAGAACCAGGTTATGGTTCTCTACCCTCCGTAGGCTTTCGCATTCGCGGGTTTACAACAAATTTTGGCAACTTACGCAACGGGTTTCAAGATTTTGGCTATGTGACACCTCGTGATATCGCTAATGTTGAGCAGTTTGAAATCCTCAAAGGCCCAGCCTCAGTTTTATATGGAGGTGGTCAGTCTGTGCTTCCAAGTGGTGTTGTCAATGCTGTCACAAAAAAGCCTCTCGAACAACCTTACTATAACGCCAGCGTTAAATACGGAAGTTACAACTTTTTGCGCTCTACAATTGATTTGACTGGGCCACTCACAGAAGATAAATCACTTCTTTATCGCCTAAATGTCGCTTATGAAAATGCAGATAGTTTCCGCGACTTTACTAGAAATGATAGTTTCTTTATCGCCCCTGCACTCACTTGGAAAATTGGGCCGCGTACCAATCTCGCTCTAGAATTTGAATACCAAAACTACAATCTCAACTTTAACTACGGATTCCTTCCAGAACCAGAATTTTTAACACTCCCCAGAAATAGATTTTTGGGAGAACCCAATTTTAATGCAAGTAATGTCAACTCAACTGCATTTACTTATAATTTTGAACATGAATTCAGTGATAACTGGAAATTTCGCCAGGGGTTTAACTTAGTCCAGGCTAATTTAAATAGTAAATCAACATTTTTATTTGCTCTAGAAGATGACCGCAGAACTGCTAATATCAACCCCAGCACATCTGATGAAGTAAATGATAATTTAACTCTGCAAAATGAAATTATCGGAAAATTTAAAACAGGATTTTTGCGTCACAACCTGCTGTTTGGCATAGAATTTTCTCGTTACAAATTTGATTACAATTTTACTAGTGGGGATGATATCAAAATTGATATTTTTAATCCACAGTATGGCGCAAATATTGTCCTCCCATCCTCACCAACTAGAGGGAGAAAATTTGGTTCAGACAATATAGCTCTTTACATACAAGATTTTATCGAAGTTCTACCTAATTTAAAAATTCTGGCTGGTGGTCGCTTTGATAGCAATGAACTATTCAGAAACGATACTGTGACCAATACGACGATTAACGAACAATCAAATTCGCAATTTTCCCCACGAGTTGGTATTGTTTATCAGCCTAGTCAAACAACTTCACTTTACTTCAATTGGTCAAACTCTTTTTTCCCAAATTTTTCTGCTAGAAGCCGGACAGACGAGCAGTTTAAACCAGAAATTGGCGAACAATTTGAAGTGGGAATTAAGCAAGATTTGATTAAAGACCGTCTTTCGGCAACTTTAGCATTTTATCAAATTACTCGACAGAATGTATTGACTCCAGATCCTGTTGATCCTCAGAATTTCAGTATTACCACAGGTGAACAAAGAAGCCGAGGGGTAGAATTAGACATTACAGGACAAATTTTACCGGGTTGGAATATCATTGCTAACTACGCCTACACCGATGCTGTGGTGACAAAAGACGAGGATATTCCTGTTGGTAGCAGATTGTATGGTGTACCCGAAAATAGTGCTAGCCTGTGGACGACGTATCAAATTCAAAGTGGTAATTTACAAGGGCTAGGATTCGGACTGGGGCTAGCTTTTGTAGGAGAACAGGAGACTAGATTACCAAGCACTTTAACGCTACCTTCTTACGTCAGAGCCGATGCTGCTATTTTCTATCGCCGCGATCGCTATAAAATTGGGTTGAACTTCAAAAATATTTCCAATGTCAGATACTACACTTTAGATGGTTACTTTATTTACCCCGCCGCACCGTTTACAGTCCAAGGAACAGTGTCGTTTGACTTTTAAGGGGGTTAATAATGAAACTTCCTGATTTTACTTGGTGGCGAAATCGCTATATACGTTTCCTCATAACTGCTTTATTAGTGATAATGACTGCTTGTCAGATGCAGGTAGAAAATACTAAAAATCTGCAACCTGTAGCTGCTAAATTTACCCCAGTTACAATTGAAACCTGTGGTATTACTATTACCTACAAACAACCACCAAAACGTGTAATTACTCTCAACCAACCTGCAACAGAAATCATGTTAGCACTAGGTTTATCAGCACAGATGATTGGTACAGCTTATCTAGACGATCGCATTCTGCCAGAATACCAAAAAACCTACTCTCAAATTCCTGTCATTGCCGATAAATATCCCTCAAAAGAGGTCTTATTAGGTGCAGAGCCAGATTTTGTTTATGGGTCATTTCCAGGGGCTTTTGGTAAGGATGCTATCGGTGGACGTAAAGAGTTACTTAGCTTAAATATTAACTCATATTTGGCAGCAGGAGCTATAGAAGTTTGTCCACAAAAAAGAGCTTTGGTAGAAAATATTTATAGTGAAATTCAGGATATTGGTAAGATTTTTGGAGTAAGCGATCGCGCTGTTAAATTAATTGCTGCTTTAAAACAAGAACTTCAAGATACTCAAACAAAATTGGGCAAAGTGAATCCTCCCAAACGTGTATTTTGGTATGCTAGTGAAAGTCCACCATACACTGTCACTGTTGATAGTTTACCAAATCAAATATTGGAATTTGCCGGAGGACGGAATATCTTTCAAGAAAAAGCTAAAGGTACTTATATAACCGTTAATTGGGAAGATGTAATTAACCGTAATCCCGAAATAATTATTCTGAGTGACGCGAGTTGGTCGCCTGCGAAAGAACAGCGACAATTTTTTCTCACAAATCCCGCCTATGGGGAAATTAGCGCAGTCCAAAAAGATAAATTTATAGTTATTGATTACAGCTACAGTACATCCGGTGTCAGGTTTGCTAAAGGAGTTAAAATATTAGCTCAATCCTTGTATCCAGAAAAGTTTAAATGATAAATTATCAACGTTAATAGAATACATTTTGGCAGAATTTTACATGAATTTATGAAAATACGTGGTGTTCAGATCCCCGACTTATTTGAGAAGTCGGGGATCTTGTTTCTCTCGCATGATTGAAGATTGCTTTAGCGTAGTTTGACACTATGTCTTTTGACATAGGTAGTACTTTGACTTATTGTCACAGTATCTACTTTGTGGTGTAATTTACCGTCAACGGTGTGAGGATCGAGGGTGAAACAACATAGTTTATTTGCTTATCTGTGGCTAACTTCTACCATATCAATTTTTACTAATTTCCCTGTATACGCAGAAGAAATAGCGATTAAAGACATTCCTCAATTAAGTGAAATACAGCTTCCTCACACAAGCGTTAAAGACTTATTCGCACAGCAACAAAATCCAGTCATTCAAGTGACAGGAATACGTCTCAACAAAACTCCTAGCAATTTAGAAATAATATTAGAAACTCCTGCATCTGATAAGTTGCAAGTTACCACTAAAACTGAGGAAAATAACTTTATTGTCGATATTCCTAACGCGCAACTAAGTTTACCTGCTGGTAATTCATTTCGTCAAGAAAAACCATTTGCAGGAATTACAGAATTAGTCGTCACCAATCAAGATGCAAATAGTATCCGGGTAACAGTAACAGGTGAAACCGCTATACCAAAAGTTGAGTTAGATGACAGCGATGAAGGGTTAATTTTTGTCGTCATACCAGTCACATCACCTACTAGCGAAACACCACCAAATGAACCGATTGAACTGACAGTGACGGGGGAGAGCGATACATATTCAGTACCCGATGCTAGCACTGCAACAAGGACAGATGCACAACTCAGGGATATTCCCCAATCAATTCAAGTCATTCCCCGTCAGGTGATTGAAGATCGAAATGTTGTGCGTCTTTCGGAATTGGCGGATAACGTTAGTGGTGTACAACCAGAACGGGGATACGGGGGATTGTCGTCATTAGGATTTCGGGTGCGTGGGTTTCTCACCAATTTTGAAACTTTACGCAATGGCTTTCCCGATTATGGTTACTTCAGTCCGCGAGATGTGGCTAATATCGAGAGGTTGGAAATTCTCAAAGGGCCGGCGGCGGTACTTTATGGTGGTAGCCCAACACAGTATGCAGGTGGAAGTGGTGTTATTAATACAACTACCAAAAAGCCGCTTGTAGAGCCTTATTACAACGCGAGTGTAACTTATGGAAGTTATAACTTTTTGCGTCCGACTTTAGATATTAGCGGCCCACTGACAGATGATAAATCAGTGCTGTATCGTTTGAACGTCGCCTATGAAAGTTCTGACAGTTTTCGTGATTTTGTTGAGTATGACAGCTTTTTTATCTCCCCTGTGGTAGAGATCAAAGTAGGCGATCGCACTAAACTCACCTTTGAATACGAACACCAGAAATATAACTTTGTTTTTGATAATGGTTTTCCTATTGAGCCAGAAGTTCTCCAACTTGGGCGCAATCGATTTTTAGGAGAACCCAATTTTGCTAATGGGGAAGTGACATTTAACTCATTAACCTATAGATTAGAACACGAATTTGACGACAACTGGAAATTTCGCCAAGGATTTAATGTCCTCAGTGCTAATTTGAATGACGCAAGACAGGTATCTCCTGGTTCTTTGCGAGAAGATCGTCAGACATTAGACCGTTCTTTTTACGCTTCGGATGAGGAACACGAAAATATCACTCTCCAAAACGAAATTTCTGGCAAGTTTTCTACTGGTTCTATTCGCCATAATGTGCTATTTGGAGTAGATTTAGCTCGAAATTTATTTAACTACATTTTTGCCCCAGACCTTGAACTATCAATAAATATTTTTAACCCGCAATATGGTGGAACTCCTACTCCTGTAGAAGATGGTTCTCCCTTTGGTCGAAAAATTGTCTCCGAGAATGTTGGTTTATTCGCGCAGAACTTAATTGAACTTACACCTAATTTCAAAGTTTTATTAGGTGGTCGCTTGGACTTTAATGATTACAGTCGTCAAGGCCGTGTGAGTGGCGATATTCTCGATAAACAATCAAATACTCGATTTTCGCCGCGAGTTGGAGTTATATATCAACCAAGCGATGCTACTTCGCTTTACTTCAATTGGTCTAATGGTTTTTCTCCCCAATTTCAAGCCAGAAGTCGGACAACTGAAGAATTTGAACCGCAAACTACCCAGCAATTTGAGGTAGGGGTGAAACAGAATTTTCTTGACAATAAACTTTCTGCAACTTTGGCATTCTTTCAAATTACCAAGCAGAATGTATTGACACCAGATCCAGTAGACGATTTATTTAGTATCCAAACGGGAGAACAACGCAGTCGAGGTATTGAATTAGATATTGCAGGTGAAATATCACCAAGTTGGAAAGTGATTTTCAACTATGCTTACATTGATGGCGAAGTGACAAAAGATAATGTGATTCCTGTAGGAGACAGATTATTTGGTGTCCCAGAACATAGCGCTGGATTGTGGACAACTTATGAGCTGCAAAGTGGTAGTTTGCAGGGATTAGGATTTGGTGCTGGATTGTATTTTGTTGGGGAGCAGGAGGTGGATTTACCGAATACGTTTCAACTTCCAAGTTATTTACGAGCGGATGCTTCTATCTTTTATCGACGGCAAAATTATCGATTTGCAGTCAACTTCAAGAATATTTCAAATGTTAAATATTATGAGGTTGATGGGTATAGTATTGACCCTGCACCACCGTTTACAGTGTTGGGAACAGTGTCAGTTGAGTTTTAATAGGTAAAAATTTTTAACGCAGAGGAACGCAAAGTTAAGCCAGTGCGTTGGGCGGGCAATGCCCGACTTGAAGCAACTGGCGTAGCGCAAAGGAGCGCAGAGGTTTCTAAAGTTAATTCGTTACGATTTTGTTGTCTTAAGAGGATTTGAAGAGGGTTGTGTGTGAGTAAATTACATCGCCGGATCTGGATATTTAAACCCTTTGTTGCAGTCTTAGCAGTGCTGATGCTGGGAATGGTTTCAGGGTGTGCAGGAAATGTCACTGCCCCAACTTATATTACCTCTAATGGAACACCATATACCCCATTTACACTTAAGAACTGTGATTTGACAATTACTTACAAACAACCACCACAACGTGCTGTCACCATGATGCAATCGGCGACGGAGGTCATGCTAGCGCTGGGTTTAGAAAAGCAGATGGTTGGTACAGCCTACCTGGATAATCCGATTTTGCCAGAGTACCAACAAGCATATTCCCAAATTCGCGTTTTAGCGCCAAAGTACCCGTCACGGGAAGTTTTTTTGGGGGTTGAGCCAGATTTTGTCTTCTCCACTGAGGAAAGCGCTTTTGCCAAAGAAGCACTAGGGTCACAATCAGAGTTACTAAAACTAGGTATTTCTTCTTATTTATTGCCCATTGAATGCGATCGCCCAGAACTTAGACCTGAGCGCGTGACGATGGAGAATTTATATCAAGAAATCCGAGAAATCGGGCAGATTTTTGCAGTAGAACAACGAGCAGAAAAGTTAATTGTGCAACTGCGATCGCAACTCCAAGCAACCCAACAAAAGCTAGGGAAAGTGACAACCAAAAAGCGCATTTTCTGGTATGATTCTGAAGATCCTCCCGTAACTGCTTCTAACTGGGGAATACCCAATCATATTATTGAATTAGCCGGTGGAGAAAATATATTCAAAGATATCCAAGAAAAAAAAGCGTGGGTAACAGTTAATTGGGAAGATGTAATTGCACGTCAACCAGATGTGATTGTTCTCATTGATGCTAACTGGTCATCTGCCGAAGAGAAGCGTCGATTACTTAAATCAAACCCTGCTTACTCTCAGTTAAAAGCAGTGCAACAAGATAAATTTATTGTCATCGGTTTTAGTTACACGATGCCAGGAATTAGGAATGTCGCAGGGGTGAGGCAGTTAGCAGAGGCTTTATATCCAGAGAAGTTTAAATGAGTAGGGGAGCAGGGAGCAGGGGAGAAGAGTTTTCCCCTCCGCCCCCCGCACCTCTGCCTATTTTCTAATGCCCAATGCTCAATGCCCAATAACTAATGCTAAGGAAAATTGTTTCATAATTCCTGAAAATATTCTTAACTATCTGCAAACATCAAATTACTAAATCGACGGCTGTTCTGCCATCGATATATCGAAAAATCTCGCCTGTCACTGCTGAGAATTCGCCCTTCTCCAAGATGTTCTGCTAGAACTACTAAAGAAGCATCAGCAAAATCCATTGGTATGTCACTATAGGTTTCCATCAACTCTGCAATTCGCTGTAAATGAATAATTTCTAAATTAAATATAGTCAAGTCTTTGCTTTCAATGAAATTCCTGAGAAATCTGGGCGGAACTTTGCTACCTGCTTCTCTTAATAGTAAGTAGCAAGTTTCAGTGATAACTGGGTAAGTAGTAATGATTGGCTCGTTGATCGTTTCCAGTCCCGCAATTGCTAGAGAATGATATCGATCCTTTGTACTGGCAATAGCGACAAAAAATCCTGTATCAGCAAGAATCATGTTGCGATCCAATTTCGGTATAAATAATGGATTTATAATTACTAGAAAGGTCTGGATTAGCATCTGGTAGTGAGCCAAGAAACCCTGTTTCCTCAAACATTTTTAGCATTTTCTCACCGCGCTGAGGCTCTTCCGTGCTGGCTTCTAGGAGTTTCAATGCCTGATCGATTACCTCGGTAGCACTGGCATAATGACCTGTATGGAGTTGCTGCTGGATACGCTGAATTTGTTCAGGTGTTAAAGAAATAGACATCTTATTTACATTTCTTTTTACTTTTTAAAGTTTATCACTCCCTCAGTTTTTATGTGCAACTCAAAACTATGATAAAGTTACTCCTCCATCAATTCATTGACTCTAAAAGTGCTGACAAATGACCAATGAAAAATTTATTCCCAAAGCAATTGAGAAAAAACAAGCAGCAACGCTACAAGCTGCTAATGGTAGCAATGATTATCATATTGTTGGTGTCTCTGACGTTGGCGGTAATGATTGGGCCAGTGCCTATCCCTCCTTTGAGGGTATGGCAGATAGCTTTATCCCAAGTGTTTCCAAACATTACAGGAGACTGGACGCAAGCACAAGTTCAAATTGTCTGGCTGATCCGCTTTCCGCGTGTGCTATTGGCTTTTTTTGTGGGTGCTGGACTATCAATGGTTGGTGTCATCATGCAAGCACTGGTGCGAAATCCCCTAGCTGACCCATTTATTCTCGGTATTTCCTCTGGCGCGTCGGTGGGTGCTGTTTTAGTTATCCTATTTGGTATTTTCTCCTTTTTTGGTGTGTACGCCCTGTCTTTTGGGGCTTTCCTTGGTGCGCTCTTAGCATTTTTTGTTGTTTTCTTTTTAGCACGACGACAAGGACACCTCTCCTCCACCCGCTTAATTTTAATTGGTGTAGCAGTATCGTCTCTGTTTGAGGCGGTAACGAGTTTCTTGGCTATCAAGGCTGGAAGTGGTGAAGCCACACGACGAGTATTGTTTTGGTTATTGGGAGGACTTTCGGGAACAACGTGGACAGACTTAATCCTGCCGATGCTGGCTTTGTTCTTGGGAATCGGGTATTTGTTACTCCAGACGCGATCGCTAAATGCACTCCTCATCGGTGAAGAAACAGCTCGGACTCTGGGAACTGACACCGATCGCTTCCGTAAGCAGTTATTCCTAGTAACTTCACTGTTGACAGGTGTAATAGTTGCTGTCAGTGGTGTCATTGGCTTTGTTGGACTAATGATTCCTCACAGCGTCCGTTTCCTCGTCGGCTCAGATCATCGCCGGGTGTTACCTGTGAGTCTGCTGCTGGGCGGAATTTTCTTAATTTGGGCAGATGTTCTAGCACGTACCATTGTCGCCCCAGAGGAACTGCCCATTGGGATTATTACGGCACTTTTCGGCGCTCCTTTTTTCATTTGGTTGATGCAAGGTAAAGGTGGTGGAAAATGAAATTAGAGGTGAAACACCTATCCTGGAGTATTGAGGGAAAGCAGATTTTACATGACATCAATCTGCAAGTGTCGTCAGGTGAGTTTGTCGGGCTGATTGGCCCTAATGGTAGTGGTAAGTCAACTTTGCTCAGATGTATGTATCGTGTCCTCAAGCCAGATAGTGGGGTGATAATCCTCAATGGTCAGAATATTTGGCATTTGAGTGCCCGTGAAATGGCACAAGCTACAGCAGTTGTTTTGCAGGAAGCATCGACTGAATTTGACTTTACTGTTGCAGAAATGGTACTGATGGGGCGTAACGTTCATCTAGGGTTATTTGACCGCGAGACAGAAAAAGACCACTCCATAGTCTTCGATGCTTTGGTACAGGTGGGAATGAATGACTTTGCAGAACGTAGTTTTATTTCCCTTTCTGGTGGAGAAAAACAACGGGTGTTGATTGCACGCGCGATCGCTCAACAAGCACGGTTTTTGATTCTCGATGAGCCGACTAATCACCTTGATATTCGCTATCAGTTAGAACTTTTGGAACTGGTGAAGGGGTTGGGTGTGACTACTATTGCAGCGTTGCACGATTTGAATTTGGCTGCTAGTTATTGCGATCGCATTTATGTTGTCAATAATGGAACAATAAGAGCAGTAGGAACGCCTCAAGATGTACTACAATCTGATTTAATCCGTGAGGTGTTCGGTGTCGGTTCAACAGTAGAAACCGACCCAAGTAATGGTAAGTTACACATCAGCTTCTTCTTAGATGCAAAAATAGGGAGCAAGAGGAATTCCCTTGCTCCTTAAATATTGCTTGCTATACAGTCACTACCTTGGGTTGAGGTTTAGTGAATAACTCAGCTAAATGATGTGGTTGGCGCTCGCGCCAGTTCCCCTTATGATACGCATACCCCGCAATTAACGGGAACGCTACAGTTGCCTCAGAAAACACCATTTGTTCAGTAGCTTTATCTACTTTCCCCCAAGAATGCGCTTCTTTGAGAGTAGAACCAGATAAAGCCCCATCCCGTTCATCGGCGACAGTGACTTGAATTGTATACTTGTGCATACTCGTATCAAACCCCAGCATTTCCGCAGCTACCACCGTATCCTGGGCGAAGTTTTTCGGTACACCACCACCAATCATCACCAAACCAGTGTAGTTGGAAGCTAGTTTGCACTGCGTCAACTCCCTAAAGTCTCGCACCGAGTCAATGCTTAAATGAGATTCTGGAGAATTCCATTGGTGATGCACTAAACCAAAGCCAGCCGAACAGTCACTAAAAGCGGGTACAAAAATTGGGACTTGGTGTTGGTAGGCTGCTTGCACCACAGATTGACCATAGTTACCCCGACGTTCTAAATAAACCGCCATCTGCTCAATAAATTCCCGTGAAGAATAGGGACGCTTCTCTAAATTCTCGGCGATTTCGGCGATCGTCATGTCACACACCCGCAGTTGATCTTCATCAATGTAGGTGTCATATATGCGGTCTATCCGTTGCTGTCTTAACACTTCATCATCAGCAAAGGGGTCGCCAACATAATGACGATAACCCAACGCTTCAAAGAAATCTTGATCAACAATGTTAGCGCCAGTAGACACGATCGCATCTACCATATTGTGAGTAATTAAATCGTGGACTATTCCCTTAAGTCCAGCACTAAACAAAGACCCAGCTAAACACAGAATAATCGTACATTCTTTATCTTGCAGCATTGCGTCATAAATTTTTGCTGCCCGCCCCAAATTTCGACCTTGGAAAGCTGTTTTACCCATAGCTTCCACTAAGCCAACAACATCGAAAGCTTTGATGTCAATTGCTTGCACAGTCTGTTGCAAAAGTTCTTCACGATTCATGGTAGATTGTCCTTTTTATTGAAAATAAAAGTTATACGGTCTGCATAGCGACTAGAAGGCAAGTCTCGCCAACGTACTAGGCGCTTCGCAGTGGTCGTACCAGGACAAACCAGGATCAGATTGCCGTCTTTTATTTAACTTGACGTGCAATTTCCAGATACTCATGAGTTGGATGAAAGGACTGTTCAATTTTGCTACTAATGACTTTTTAAACACTACAATTCACCCATCATACTCAATTTACGCTAAACTAACAAGTGGTTGTCAAAACTCGCTCAATTTTCTCCAATGCCCAATCTATTTCATCTTGGGAAATAACTAAGGGTGGAGCAAAACGAATGACATTATCTCTAGTTTCTTTAGCTAATAATCCCTCTTTAGCTAAGGCTTTACAAAAACGTCTAGCACCACCAGCTTTGGGGTGCAATTCCATCCCAATTAATAACCCTTTGCCACGCACTTCCTTGATATATGAACTCTCAATTGATTGTAATTTCGTGATGAAATACTCTCCTAGTTGAGCAGCTTTTTCTGGCAAATTTTCTTCTATAAGAACATCCAGTGCTGCAATTCCAATAGCAGCAGCTAATGGATTTCCGCCAAAGGTACTACCATGATCTCCTGGTTGAAATACACTCATCACTTCGTCAGTAGAAATAAACGCAGAAATTGGATAAAATCCACCAGATAAAGCTTTTCCTACAGTTATGCCATCTGGCTTAACATTCTCATATTGATGAGCAAACATTTTACCTGTTCTTCCCAACCCAGTTTGAATTTCATCAAAAACCAGTAATACATTATGATGGCGACAGATTTGTTCTGCTTGCTTTAAAAACCCGTTGGGAGGAACGATAATACCTCCCTCACCCTGAATTGGTTCTACCAAAAATGCAGCAGTGTTAGGAGTAATCGCTTTTTCTAAAGCCTCAGCATCACCAAAAGGGATAACTTTAAACCCAGTAGTTAAAGGCCCAAATCCATCTTGATATTGTTCTTCTGTGGAAAAACTGATTAAACTAATAGTGCGTCCAGAAAAATTATTACTACAAACAATAATTTCTGCTTGATTTTCTGGTACACCTTTTATTTTATAAGCCCATTTCCGAATGGCTTTGATAGCAGTTTCCACAGCTTCGGCTCCCGAATTCATGGGTAGCACTTTAGGTAAACCAGAAATCTCAGAAAGCTTCTCATAAAATCTTCCCAATTGGTCATTGCGAAAAGCCCTGGAAGTTAGTGTAACTTTCTCGGCTTGCTCAATCATGGCTGCAAGGATTTTGGGATGACAATGACCTTGATTTAATGCTGAGTAAGCTGAAAGAAAATCTAGGTATTTTTTACCTTCTATATCCCATATCCACACTCCTTGCCCTTTAGTAATGACTACATCTAAAGGATGGTAATTATCAGCACCATATTGTTGTTCTATTTCAATATAATCCTGGGTATTCATAGTGTTGAGGTTGGGAATTCCCAGAGTTACGTTTGTTGCTTGCATATTTACTCCTGATAGCTTTGAGGGGTTGAAATAAGACTAGAAAATATCTGAAAGATTACCAATTGAATGAGACATTCAACAGGTATGAGCAGAAGAGAGAAAAAATCCCGATCAGTTCTTCGTTTTATAGTTCCCAATTCCAGGGTGCTATTTACAATGAGAGCAATACTGCAACTCACTTTTCTTCAGTCTGCATGTCAAAGATATACGCAACTTTGATACTGATGGATTTTTTCTAAATATCTAAATAGCGGGTAATTATTGACCAGCCATTTCCTTTTCTTCCAGATACGCAACTTATGTAGGACTTCTGCCTACTTTTAGTGAAGAAAACCAGTTGCCCACTCTGTCTGAATGTAAAATTTTGCTGGCATAACAACCAAGGGTGTAAACTACAATCTTTTTAATAATACTTTTATTTATATCCGCAATTCACAGATAAAAAATAAAAGTTGATAAACAGGCGCTGGGTATTCTAACTTAGAGACTTTTGTCTCATTCACAGTTGTAGCAAAGTCCCGGATTTATACTCTTGTTTTTACCTTGCTTCTGATAGATAGCCTACAGAAGTTAAAGGAATAACTTAGTATATCACTGTTTGACATGAGAGCAATTATAAAATCCATTCTTTGTCCAACTTTTTAGACAAATACCTGTTTTTTTCCACAAACTCATTTTGCTGTGTACTTTTCCATCTGGCATAATCGCATCAGTTATTATAACCTGATGAAGGTTAGTTGAAATTAGATATCTTGCTCCGGTCAAATTGGCTTTCGTGAGGTTAGCTTTAGTGAAATTCGTCTGATTTAGATTGGTCTGACTCAAATTAGCTAAAGTTAAATAAGCTGATGTGAAGTTAGCATAACTCAAATCTGCCTCAGTTAGATTTGCTAATATCAGAAAAGATTCTTTGAAGCAAGTTCCACGCAGATCAGCTTCATTCAGATTAACATCCATCAAAGAAGCCTTACTTAAGTCAGCCCAACTAAGGTTTACTCCTCTCAAATTCACCCCTCTCATGTATATTCCTTGAAGGTTTACCCCACAGAAATTACGTTGTCCTGCTGCATACCTCTGCAATACTTCTTCTGCTTCCATGCTTATATTCTCCTTTGTTAACTTTCTTTAGGTAGCAGAATGCTAACAAAGACATCGGAAATTAAACAATTTTAGATAAATTATGATGACGGTTTTGTAAGATTTTTCCTTATGGTTAATTTAATTAATTTCACAATTGAAGAAGGCAGTTCTTGCTGAGGGTAGAAGGCAGAAGGAAGGTTCAATGTTTTGTAGGGGATTCAATACCGTACTTAATTGGGGCCACAAAACAAGAAAATTTGGTGGGGGTCTTAAACCCTTACTCCCTCCGGTCGTAGCAAAGGGCAGGAATCAGAATTCCCTTCTGCCTTCTGCCTCCTGCCCTCTGCCTTTCCTGATAAATTTTCATCTAACTATCTCAGTTCTAATTATCCGATGACTTCTGTTTATTAAGATTTTTAGTAAGTTGTACAATCCAGTTTGGAGTCTCTGCATTTTCCCAACCAGCAGGGCGCTTAGAGATATACCAGCCAATTGAACCAACAATTGTAGCTAGTAGAAAACCGCCAAGTATTATTGCCAGCAAAGAAATTTGGATATATCTTGTATATGTAGGATTAGTTGCTATCTCGATCAGGATTAACATTTAAAATTTCATCTCCTGTAAATACGCCCACTCTAGCAATATAAAATTAAGAAATTCTGGTTAGTCTTTACTAGTAATCACTAAAAAGGAATTTCTTTCTTAATTCAAAATATTTGAGTAAAAAATCATGATTAATATTTTTAACTAGCTAGAAAAAATTATCTTTTTACATTACTATCAAATACAGATTAGCATTGAATTCCCCAACCCTCAATGCTGGGGTGGGGGATGAAAAGGTGAAAGATTATTTCAGCGCCTATGCCAGTAAAAAAATGGAAGAAGGCAGTTCTTGCTGAGGGCAGATGGCGAAGCCTCTCCCCTTGGGAGAATGGCACGAAGAAAAGCTGAAAGCTTGTGTAGGCAGGGTGTTGGGGGTAGGGTGTGGGGTGTAGGGAAAAATTAAGAAAACCAAATATCGAGTACGAACATAAATATTTTCCTTCTTCACTACACCCGACACCCGACACCCGACACCCAAAAGCCTTATAGGTAATTGGTTTGGCGTTATCTTAGTGCCATTCCCCCTTGGGAGAAGGTTCAATGTTTTGTAGGGGATTCCAACCCCTCCTAAATTGGGACTACCAAATTGAAAATTTGGTGGGGGTCTTAAACCGCAAGTTCGATGATTGTCACGGGCTTCAGTGTTGAAAACAGTATTCCAACTGAGCCTCCAGCATAAGTGCCCTCTGCCTTTCTTGATAAACAACTAGAAAAAGCCAGCTATCTCCTAAAAAATAACGATAATCATTGAGTGAGAGAAGATAGTGAAATTGCCGCATACTCTTACACTGAGTCTCAACGGATCACTTTTGTGCTTCAGTCCTGAGTAGGTCTTTCAAGGGTATCTGATTGCAATGGTACTAATACCAATTCGCAATGACGCTCTCTATGAGACGCTAAAAGCGTAGCTTGCTTAAGAGTAAGAGTACACGGACTCGCTTTGCGTGTCGCTAACGCAATTAAAAAACATTGTTTACTAGCTGTATCATTACTTCTGCTGCTTCCAAACCAGGTTGTTCTCTCTCTCAACAGCCGCCAACAGCTTTGCCTGCAAGGAGGATGATAGATATGGTTTGGCAAAATCCCCAACCCCTGCAACAGCGAATCCACAGAAGAGTCACGGCTAGCCACTTCATGCAACTGCCGTAACCTCACACATAACTACCTGCTTCACTCACTTTCGTGCGATGGCGTAACTGCCCTCTGTTGGTGATCGCCCTTACCTCAAAACAAAAAATCACCCAGCTATATCCTTCCCACTCTTATAGTTCATCGCTCTAGGTTTCCTCTTGCCTATAGGGACTAATTTCGATTGCTTGGGCGCTTGTGGCGGACGGCATTGCTCACAGTAGAGTGGTCGAACACCAAAGGTTTCTCGTTGTGTGGGTTGTTCGCACTGCTTACATACGAAGTTGAAAACGCGAGTGTGAATTTCCCGCTTGTGCGCTCTAACGGTGTACTCTCGGACTTCAATAGTTTTGCTGGGCATCGGTTCTTTCTTTGGTGTTCTATTTATAAGGATAGTTTCTAGATAGCAATATATTCATACACCATTTGATTGAAACAGTAACAAAAACAAGTCGCAAGTCGCAAGTAAGATAAAAAACTTCAGTTGTGGAATACAAGCCCACTTCAAAAAAAAGAATTATGTCAATTGATGTAGTGCCAGACATAAAATGTCCTTGTTTCAAGCCCATGATTCAGTGCGAAGTATACTTGCGACTTGTAACTTGCGACTTGATCTGACAATCTCATGGTTCTTCGCCAAGGATTAAGCAGAGGCGATGCCACTGATTCATGTTGGCTACGCGATCGCACTCCTGAGTGCCGCAATTGGAGGCATCTTTAACAGCAGTGGCGACTTGTTTACAGTCTTTGGAGTAGCGAGTTCGACTTATATAAATGAAACTAAAGTCCAACAACCCTTAGCTAATCTTAATTAAGAAGATAATCTTTAATCTTGTTTTGATGAGAGCGCAAAATTTTCAAAGCAAGATGTTCAGTTTTACGAATTGTTTCTCGACTAAGATTTAGGCGTTTTGCAACTTGACTCAAAGTCAATTCCTGATTATCTTCCAATCCAAAACGTAAAGTCAATACTTCTCGTTGCCTTGGCTTAAGCAATGCCAGCAACTCGCTCAAGTCTTGGTGTAAAAACTCTTGAGCTATTTGCTCATCCAGGGAAATACCATCCATCGGTAAAATATCAGCTAGTTCAGTTTCACGCTCATCCCCGACTCGCATTTCTAGCGAGACTGGAGTGCGGGAAACGTGAAGGTATTCCCGTATTTGATTGGGCAATACATTTAAGGATTCGGCTATTTCTGCTACAACTGGAGGACGACCCAAAGATTGAGATAGTTGCTGCTGTACTCTCCTGATTTTGTTTAATTTCTCGTTGATATGAATTGGTAAACGAATAGTGCGAGACTTATCTGCTACAGCCCGTGTTATTGACTGGGTAATCCACCAATAAACATAGGTTGATAGTTTGTAGCCTTTGTTAGGGTCGAACTTTTCGATTCCTCGTTGCAGTCCCAGTGCCCCTTCTTGGAGCAAGTCAAGAAAATCTAAATTGTGATTCTGGTACTTTTTAGCGATCGCTACCACCAACCGCAGGTTAGCTGTCACCATTTTCTCTTTAGCTTTTTGACCTTGTTGAATGATTGACTGTACTTCAGCTTCGCTTTGCCCAAGCGAGGTAGCTAATTCTCTTGTGGTTGGTTGATGGTTTAGTTGAAGTGCGAGATTTGAGCGCTGTTCTTCAATCGCCATCATCTGCTGCACAAGCCTAGCATTTGTAATTTCTTGCTCAGGAGTTAGCAGAGGGTAGCGTCCGATTTCTTTGAGGTAAGAGCGCACTAAGTCGGTAGTTGGGCTAGGCATACTTTCAATTAATTGTGACGACTACTTTTATTTTTCGTTTGAATAGAATCTTTTATTTCCAGAATTAGCTAACCAATCAAATCTTAACCATAGACTTAACCCAATGTTTATTTTTGGAAAATAAGTTTATAAATATAATACTTTAAATCTTCAAATAGGTAAATACTAAAACCTACTTTATTTTGTAACTAAGTTTTAAAGTAATAAAGGAATTTAGTTAGATTAAATCAAAGATACGCTACGCTAAATTTAGAGTGAAGCCCTCTCTTGAAGAGAGGATATGTTCAAATCCGCTTCATATTTGGACAAAGCTCAAAGACGCTTTGCGTAAATTAATTGAAAATTACAAATAATTAGTTGAGAAAAAATCATGGATATGCAATCTCTACTCACTTTGACAATCGAAGTCATCTTTTGGGCATTCGTTACTCTCGTTATATTCCAATTCATTAATGGACTATTTGTATCGTCTGCTCATGCTAGTAATGTGGTTTCGGTTAGCAATCTAAATATAGCGGCTTCTACAATCCCATCAGTATCACAAGTAATCACACCACAACAAGTTCAGACTTTTGAAAAATTGCCAGATCCTTGGATGTTAGAGGATGAAGTTGTTCATCGCACAAGTAACGAAGCAGTTATTATCTCATTCCCTATATTAAGATTACTGCCTCCAGTTAAAGAAATTTCACCACAACCAAAACGTACTACTCGTTCAAGCAAAGCTAACAATGCTGCCAACAAGTCACCGAAAACTAAAAAGGCTGATGTAAAGTCTTCAGGCAAGCGCAAGCCAGGTAGACCGCGTAAAACTGCTTAATTCACTTTTTAATTCTCGTTCGATCACCGAAGAATAAATATCTGAAAGGTTTAAAAGTTTAAATGAGGCTAATGAAGAAGGTTAAAGGGGAAAGGGGAAGGGGAAAGGGAACCAATAACTTAAAAGCTCTTGTTCCAAATAAAGACGCTGCTAAGTTCTCGCACTACGTGTCTCAAAAATCTTCTTTTTTGTTCTCCACAATTAGGACAGGCGATGCACTGAGCGTAGCCGAAGTGGGCTTTCTACCTTGTGGGAAAAAGTTCTAGATTCTGTGCCCTTTCCCCTTCCCCCTTTCCCTTTTCCCCTTCTTGGTAATTGCCTCATTTATTAGTAAGAGGAAGGCTTCGCCATAGCAAAAGTGAAAAAATAATATTGTGAGTGATGCAATGGTACAGCAACTTTTCACTCAAGGTTCTTTATTCGATTTGCAAACAGTAATCGATTATGGGCAGTCAGTTATTAGTGTTGCCCAAGAGCTTGCAAAAGTTTTAACAGATAATCGCCCTCTCTCTACGAAAACTGTTTCTTCCCAGATGAATCGCTACTTTCTAGGCACTGCCGCGTCTGGTGCATGGCAGTGGAAAGATGCTTACGAAGCTGTGGAAGTGGCGCAAATTTTATATCTGCGTCAAAAAGGTTACAAGCTTTTATTAGAACCGCCGCTAACAGTATTATTGGAATTGGAGAAGTTAGTAGCCCTCTGCCCGACGCATACTCGCCGTAGTGAAGAATCAGTACAGCTTCAGCAATTCTCCACCCCTCTGCCGCTTGCTTATCTGGTAGCCAAAGCAGGATTTATACAAGCTACTGATTTGGTGCTGGAGCCAAGTGCCGGAACTGGCCTATTGGCACAAATGGCTAAACTGCACAGTGCAAGTCTGATGCTAAACGAGCTTGCACCCGATAGAAGTAAGATTCTGCGTCGGTTGTTTCCTGGCACTCCACTATTCTCAGTAAACGCGGAACAGATTAACGACTATCTGGTTGGCAAGACTCAGCCCTCAGTTGTTTTGATGAATCCACCTTTCTCTGCATCTCCCAAAATCAACAGTCGTAACCCCGACGCAACTCCTCGCCACATCAACTCGGCATTGCAAAGACTGGCTGACGGTGGACGACTGGTAACAATCACAGCCAATTGGTTCTCTCCGGCTAACCCAAGCTGGCGAGAGACTTTTGTTAGGTGGCACTCAGAAGCGCGAGTTTTAATGTCAGTCGGGGTTAACGGCAAGGTTTACTCAAAACATGGTACACAAATCGATACCAGAATCACAGTAATTGACAAGGTTCCGGCTGATAATCACAGTGACATCCCCTGTATTTCCGAAACCTTGGACTTGCCCGAACTGCTAGCGTTGATTGAGCAATTACCTAAGCGATCTTTGTGGGAACGCTCAGAAAAAGTCAAAGCTGCTGCGAAGGCAATTGTCGTTCAATTGCCAAAGCGTATTACAGTTGCACAACCAGAAACAGTCTCCTTTCTTCCAGACGACGTAGTAGTGTTGGAGTATGAGGTTATCGAATGGTCTGCTACAGAAGGACTCAAAGATACTTTATATGAAACCTATCGCCCACAGCGAATCAGAATTAAAGATGCTTTAGCTCATCCGTCCCTACTGTGCGAAAGTGCAGCCCTAGCACTTGTTTCGCCCCCCGCTCCCACTTACAAACCACATCTCCCACAAAACATTGTTACACAAGGCTTGTTATCAGAAGCACAACTTGAGAGCGTTATTTACGCAGGTCAGGCTCACTGTGAATTTCTGTCTGGGTCTTATATTGTGGATGATTCATGGGATAATGTGACTGTAGCGGCAACTGGCGAAGAAAATGCCGTAAAATTTCGTCGTGGCTGGTTCTTAGGCGATGGGACAGGCGCGGGGAAAGGAAGACAATGTGCAGGAATCATCCTCGACAACTGGTGTCAGGAACGAAGAAAAGCCATTTGGGTATCAAAGAGTTCTGCTCTTATTGAGGACGCACGTAGAGATTGGTGTGCGCTCGGAGGTAGTGAAAAAGATATCATTGACCTGAGCAACATCAAACTTGGCGACCCCATCCCTTTCACCCAAGGTATTCTGTTCTGCACGTACTCAACTCTTCGCTCTCAAAAGAACGGTAAAAGTCGGCTCAAGCAAATCGTTGAGTGGGCAGGCAAGGACTTTGAGGGAGCGATCGCCTATGACGAGTGCCACAGTATGGGTAACGCAATGGCGCAAGAGGGTAAACTGGGCATGGTTGCAGCATCCCAGCAAGGCATTATTGGGCTGCGGTTGCAAAATGCTTTACCTGGGGCAAGAGTTGTCTATGTCTCCGCGACTGGAGCGACGAAGGTTTCTAACCTATCTTATGCAAATCGTCTGGGGCTTTGGCAGACGGGCGACTTTCCGTTTACCTCCCGTGAGGATTTTGTGGAATCCATTGAGGGCGGTGGTATCGCTGCGATGGAAGTGGTCGCCAGGGATCTCAAGGCTTTGGGACTGTATCTGGCGCGGAGCCTTTCATTCGAGGGAGTTGAGTATCAAACTCTCTACATTGATTTAACGCCCACGCAGGAACGGATTTACAATAGCTACTCCGATGCTTTTCAGGTTATTCATAATAATTTAGAAAAAGCGTTAGAAGCTTGTAATATCTCTGGCGCAAAAACGTACAATCGTGCTGCTAAGATGTCTGCCAACTCGCAGTTTGAGTCACACAAGCAAAGATTCTTCAATCATCTGCTGACCGGGATGAAATGCCCTACCCTGATCAAAGCGATTGAGCAGGATCTATCCCTTGGTCTTGCAGTTGTCATTCAAATAGTTTCGACTAATGAAGAACTTTTGAAACGACGACTTGATGAAGTTCCGGCTTCGGAATGGAAGGATCTTAATCTTGACCTGACCCCACGGGAATACCTCATGGATTACCTGATGAGTGCTTTCCCTGTTCATCTTCATTCCATCCATTCTGGCGTTGATGGAGAAGAAAGATCCGAGCCGGTCTTTGACGCTGATGGCTCTCCAGTTATTTCACAAGAAGCTGTAGCTTTGAGAGATGCCTTAGTCGATAAGTTAGCACGTCTTGATCCAATCCCTGGTGCATTAGAACAATTGCTGTGGCACTTCGGTAATAAGCAAGTGGCTGAAGTTACGGGTCGTAGTAAACGAGTTCTCAAAGATGAATCTGGACGTTTGTTTGTGGATTCACGCGGTGGTGGGGCGAATATTGCTGAAACTGCTGCGTTTATGCAGGGAGACAAGCAAATCCTCATTTTCAGTGATGCCGGCGGCACAGGCAGGAGTTATCATGCTGATCTAAATGCTGTGAATCGTCGGCGGCGATCGCATTATTTGTTGGAAGCCGGCTGGAGAGCAGACAATGCCATCCAAGGTTTAGGGCGATCGCACAGAACTAACCAAGCATCAGCACCTATTTTCCGACCTGTTACCACTAACGTCATCGGTGAACGCCGCTTTATCTCAACCATTGCCCGACGGCTGGATAGCTTGGGGGCACTCACAAGGGGGCAAAGGCAAACCGGAGGCAATGGGATATTTGAGGCTAAAGATAATCTTGAATCTCAGTATGCAGAACACGCTTTGTATGAGTTATTTAAGCAAATCTTCCAAGGTCGATTTTATGAAGTGTCACTCGGCACTTTCGAGCAAATGACAGGTTTATCGCTGACTTCCCACGAAGGCGGGATGAAGATCGATCTCCCACCCCTGCGTCAATTCCTTAACCGACTACTGGCTTTACGCATCGATATGCAAAACATCATTTTCGAGCGTTTTGAGTTGTTGCTAAGTCAACAGATTGAAGCAGCGATCGCCGCAGGGGTCTATGAGATGGGTGTGGAAACTTTACGGGCTGAACGGTTTACTGTTGAGAGCCAGGAAGCTGTATATACTCATGCTCAAACTGGTAGCGTCACCAATTACTTGAAAGTGGAACGCACTCAGAAGAACAACATCAGAACTGCTGACGAGATGTTAGAGTTCGCCACTCAATATCAAGGAAGGCTCATGATCAACTCCAAGTCAGGCAATGCTGCTGTATCAATTCCGACACATAGTATCTACGACGCGGATGGTGGTGTTGTCCCAAGAGTTTTGCTGATTCGTCCACAGAAGGAAACTCGCGTACCAGTCCAAGACTTGGAATCTTCCACATGGGGGCAAGTTTCTATTGATGCGTTTACTGCTGCTTGGTCTACTGAAGTAAACGAATTACCCAAGTTCACAACCGATTACTTGCATTTAGTCACCGGTATTTTGTTGCCCATTTGGAAAATCCTACCACAGCAGAATAGTCGAGTATTCCGACTACAAACCAGCGATGGGCAAAAGATTCTTGGTCGGGTGGTGAATGCTCACGACATTCAAACCGTGCGCGAACAACTCGGACTAAGAAATCAAGTCCTTTCTCCAGAAGAACTTGTTTCGCTGGTATTAAACGAGAGATATACACAGCAACTACCAGGAGGAATTACGCTGCGGCGGTCTTTCGTTGCTAATGAACCTCGCATAGAACTGGTTAATGGTATCTCACTGGCAGAGCGACTCTTAGCTGTGGGTTGCTTCACCGAGATCATCAACTGGCAAAAGCGGGTATTCATTCCGGTTTCAGACAAAGCCCCAGCTATTCTAGCGGCTGTGATTGAAATCTTGGGGTAATTCCCAACCTCAAAGGCCCAGGTATTTAATCTGGGTCTTTTTTACCCTTAAAAAAAATAATAAGCTCTTTTTTTTATTTAATCGCGATAACGCGAGTTTGCTATAACGCTAGTTTCGGATAACGCGACATTGTTATAATACAAACTCGTTATCAAAACTGAAAAATTGTTGTACGGTAAGGATCTTACTTATCGAGTGGTATTATCAGCCCACTTACTAAATCGCGATAACGCGAGTATCCTATAACGCTAGTTTCGGATAACGCGACATTACTATAATGCGAAGTCGCTATTAAAATTTGCTGGTTATTGAGGACACTTACATGAGCCATGAAGTAACAGCACGAAAAACTAAAGTAATTGCAGTGGGCAATCAAAAGGGAGGAGTTGCAAAAACTAGTAACCTGATTCATATTGCAACTGCTTTAGGTGAAATGGGAAGGCGATGCCTAATATTCGATTTAGATATGAACCAGGGAGCTACCCGGCATTTAGGAATTCCTAGCGAAAGCTTCCTTGGTACTTTTGAAGTTTTGACTGGGGAAGAAGAACCAACAGATGTAATCATTACCCCTGATGATGGAGTAGAGTTACCTAAAAATATTCATTTGATTGCAGCTCGTCGAAATCTAGAAAAGATAGATCAAGCACTCGCAGCTAGAGATAAGTTTTTGGTTACTCAAGATGTTTTGATTAATCCTTTACGCAAGCTTGCTGGAATGTATGATTACATCTTTCTTGATACAGCGCCTAATGCAACTACACCAACAATTGCAGCCTATAAGTCGGCTGACTGGTTTATTCTTTCAGCCACTCCTGACCCATTTGCTATCGCAGGACTTAATGATGCTTTAACTGACATTCAAGGCGCTCAACGTTACGGCAACCCGAATTTACGTTTGTTAGGAGTAATTCTTTGTTGTGTAGATAGCAGAACTATATTAGCTAGTTCTCTAACTGAATATGTCGAGAAACTTTTTTCTGATGGTAGTAAGTCTTTAAAATTTGATACACTCATCAGCCGTTCTACGGTTGTACCTCAGTCCCAAAAGTTAGGGAAGACAATTTTCCAAACTGCACCAAACCACAAAGTCACAAACCAATATCGTAAGCTGTCTAAGGAAATAGAAGCTCGTATTGCTGAGTTTGAAGAACCAGTTACAACATCTACTATAAAATCTGCTGTTTCAACAAAGCGAGGCAAAAAGTAGTCACCAATGGCTAAACGCGTTTCAGGAAATGAAAAACCCTACCGCCCAGTAGACGAAGCATTGGTACGGTCTGTTCTCAGGGGTTCCGATTCAGAGGAAACAACTTCAGTTTCAGATAATACTGCTGCTCCATCTGTGAGAGATTCAACTTTAGTGGAGCCAATAACTCTTGACCCTCAACAATCTCCACCAATACAACCTGCACCAGTAATCGAAAAATTAAGTCGAGAGAAGCGGGTACTTTTGACTAAATCTGAGGAAAGAGAAATTGAACGATTCGTCTCTCGCCTTGCCGAGGAACTAGAAACTCCTCTCAAACTTAGTCATGTATTAAGGTCTTGCATGACAATTCTTCGACACGCGCAGAAAGAGATTATTGCACAAGCTAGCCACTCGGAAAAGCTAGAGCGTCCACCAAATGGTGATCCAGTAGCTCTGGCTGAGTTTGAGTATAAGCTTGCACAAATCATCTCAGATGCTCTTTCTAAAACACCACCACTCGATTGATACTCCTCGTTAACTAATCATCGCGATAACGCGATATACACAGAAAGTCAAACCTGATTTCTACTGTTATCTTTGTTTAACTAAAAAAACTTTATTAGGGCTAACCAATTAGAACCAGTGATCGCGACTCTATATCGCGATATAGAGTGAAAGCCGGATCACTCACTATTCCCAGCATTACGCTTAAAAGGATTAACCTCTCGTGTGACTGTAAGCATAAGTTTACCGGGATGGCACGTTTATAGTTTCAAATGGACTTACGACAGCTTGAATTTTTGGGGTTTTTAAGAGGCAATCTTGTTACTTCAGGTATTTGAGGGTACATAATCCCTGAACTTTCGGCAGGTTTATGCTTGATTTTTAGACTTTCGGCAACTTTTTGGTTTCAAAACCAAATGCTTTGACTGCGATCGCAGAACGTTAAATCAAGCCCTTGGGCTTGTCCTGCGGCAAGGCTATGCTTTCAAAAGCGGCAAACTTATGGTTACAGTCACCTCTCGTTACTTAATCATCGCGATAACGCGATATTGTCACTGGAACGATAACTTGGCAGAAAAGGACGGCTTATGCTTCCAATCGCCAAAAGGACAAATTATGGTTCTAAGCCCCAAACTTAAGCCCAGCGAGGATGTAAAAAATAGAACTAGTGTTGAACCAACGTTTTTATTAGGTTTAAAAGATACTTCCTTTTTGGGACTCGCGGATAGCTTTATGCTTCCATTTTGAGTCAAAAGACAAGTTATCCTTCCAATGTTAGGACTTACTGACAATCCAGTAACGCAACAATAATGGTTTCAGACATTGAAATACTCGGTTATGCTTCCAGACCCGGAAATCTTTTGGGTATAGTGACAGATATAGAGTGAAAGCCAGATCACTTACTATTCCCAGCATTACGCTTAAAAGGGTTAACCTCTCGTTACTTAATCATCGCGATAACGCGATATAGAGTGAAAGCCGGATCACTCACTATTCCCAGCATTACGCTCAAAAGGGTTAACCTCTCGTTACTTAATCATCGCGATAACGCGATATAGAGTGAAAGCCGGATCACTCACTATTCCCAGCATTACACTTAAAAGGGTTAACCTCTCGTTACTTAATCATCGCGATAACGCGATATAGAGTAAGTGGATCAGAGCTTTAGCTAGACATCTTGCAGGGAAATAAATTGCTAACAAAAGATTGGCACTAAAGTATAAATCAAGCAGTCAACGATGATCTAAATTAATTTTTGCTGCGTTCATAGAAAAGATTTCAAAAAACTCATGGGGGCTGTATGGGGGCTATATGTACCCCAAAATCATTTAGGGGCTTGAACAAATTTTGACTCCTATATGGGGGCTTTATGGGGGCTGTATGGGGTATATTCGATTGAGTGAGGTTTTACCCCACTTAGCCCCCAAGAGGTTATGATAATTTTTTGACGCTGAAGAAAAAAAAGCCTAAAACTTTTAGTCGATGGCTTTGAAGTAGTTCGTGTCCCCAGCTATATAACCAATGCCGAGATGGAAGACGTACCTGGGAGGGTAGTTTTTAACGGTAATGCTTACACAGTTGAGTTGGAGAATCAGCTTTCCGTACAGGAAATTATTTTGACCGAAACACTGGTAACAATGAAAACAAAGTCAATAACGCATTATTGACTTTATTCGGTGCATTGGCACATCTTCCACACCGTAAAGCTTGGCATTTAAAATTAGTTGTTAGCTTACATGATGTCGCTCTGGCTGACGAATTGCAAAAAGTACTAAACGGGGAATATCAGGCAATACTTGCTGGCAAACAATCAGAGGTGAAGATCGAAGTCCTGAAAGTCGTACTAGAAGGGATGGGTGCATTGTTTGGGCATCAACTACCCAAAAAATTAACCATTTTAGATTTTGGCAATGGCACAACTTTGTATTCTCGTTACAACCAAGGGAAACGAGAAGTTCACACCGCCTACCCCACTGGCGTAGAAGTTCTCATCAATGATATTTCCCAAAAGATGAAACATTTAAATGGCGGAAAAATCGGGGATGCATCCAAAATCCGATTTTGTCTGGAAATGGGGCATACTCGGTACAGCCGTGACATCGATATCAAAGATGTTTACAGCGCTTGTTTAAAAGATTGGTATGAAAAATACTTAAAGAAAGTGGTGAATCTGACGCTTGATGCTAAACACCAAGGGGATGAAATCTGGGCGATTGGTGGAGGCTGCCTCTTACCTGGATTTAAGAAGCTTTTAGAGAAAAACGGGTTCAAAATACTGGACAACCCAGTAGAAGCTAATGTCTTTGGGCTTTTAGAGATGGCAAAAGCCATCAGCAGCAAGAATCCAGCATCTACATCTATTAAGTGATCGCAATGGCAGATAAAAAAGACTTAGCACCGGAAAAAGTTCGCCTCAAAGATAATTACCGAGAGCGCATATTTGCAGAGTCCCAACAACTAGGTAAAAGTTACCTGGAGACGCTTTACTTTATAATTGACTGCTATTTTGTTTTCATCAAGGCTGGATTAGCTACACAACAAGTAGCTTTCACGCCGATTACTACTGAGCCGAACAAACTTCCTTCAATGACTTCAACTCCATTGGCACAGAAGAAAGAAGAAGATTCTTCAAGCGAAACCTTCAGCCTTGACTTTGACTTATAGCCGAATGGCACGCAAGATATGAGGCAATCCCTTATTTATAAGGTTTTTGGGTGTGGGGTGTAGTAATGCTCATGCCAGCGTTGCTCCCGCAAAGAAGTTTATCAAACAGAATTCAGGAGTCAGGAGTCAGAATACAGGAAAGGTATTGTGTATGACTGGCGGATAGCGAGTCTGCGTACTCCTACGGAGAAGCAAGCTACGCGTAGCGTCTCGTAGAGAGCGTCAAGATTGCTGACTCCTGAATTCTGAATAGCTGAATTCTTCTTCAATTATGTTCGCACTCATATTTACTTTTCTTGATTTTTTTCCTACACCCTACCCCAACAAGATAGTCAGCAAGCAGGTTTCACATAAATCAAGCGTACCATTCCATAAGCGATCGCACTTTGCACTGACCAAGCTAACAGCACTACGGAGATTGCCGAATTTGTAATAATTAGAATATCAATGTTATTGATAAATATACAGGTATTATAGGAATCATATTTGATTTCTGAAAAAAACTACGAGATAATACGGACAGAATATTTGTCTAATAGCTAACAATGATAAACCAGCATCTACAAGCCGCGATCGCAGAACTACAAGAATTTATAGATGATCGCCCAGATGCGCGTGAGGTGAGGAAAGCGTTGGCAGTCAAATTGGTTTATCAAGGCTACAAGTATGAGGAAATTCAAACAATTTTAGATGTGTCACTGGGTTCGATAACAAGCTGGAAGCAAGCTTATGAGGAAGATGGAATTTCGGGACTGCGCCTGAACCACAAGGGAAAAAAAAGTTACTTAACTGCTCAACAACGAGAAGAAGTTTTAAGTTGGTTGCAAACAAAAGAATGTTGGGAACTTGGTGAACTCGAATATAAATTGGCTTTTGAATATGATGTAACTTATGAGTCAAAGCGGAGCTATTATGACTTATTTGATGCGGCAGGAATTAGTTGGAAGAAAACTACTTCTTTAAATCCAAAAGCTGACGAGGACGCTGTTGCTGCAAAAAAAAAAGAGATTGAAACACTATTGGCAAGGCATCGGCAGGAAATTGAAGAAGGAAAGTTGAGAGTATTGCTGCTTGATGAGTGTCATTTAATGTGGGGAGATTTAAGTGGGTATGTCTGGGGAAAAACTGACCAAGAAATAGCAGTGAGAGTTGTTAATATACGAGACAAACAGACATACTACGGGGCAGTTGACTATCTGGAGGGAAGCTTACTACTAAAAGCGTATAACGCAGGTAACTCAGAAAATACAATTGATTATCTACGTTATTTATTAGATCAGTCCCCCCAATCAAAGATTACTTCTTTTTTTGGGGATGGTGCTTCTTACCATCGTTCACATCTGGTTCAAAACTTTTTAGGCGAGGTAAACCAAGATTTGTCTCAAGAGGAGTGGAAAATTCACTGCGTCCGCTTTGCTCCTAATTGCCCGTCACAAAATCCAATTGAGGATATTTGGTTACAAGCTAAAACCTGGGTGCGGCGTTTCTGTGCCTTGATTCCTTCGTTCTCACATCTCAAATGGATGTTTGAGTGGTTTATCCGGCACACTACCTTTGATTTTGCGACTCTTCAAATGTACGGAGCTTTTTCAGAAATCAAATATTAGTCCTATATGAGTCTAAATTGTTAATTAATTCTTCTATTACTAAATTTTTTGTATCTTCAGGTAGATAATCAAAGATTTTTTTCAAAAATTCTGGAGACGCATTTTGAGCAAACCAGTCTTCACTAGGATTCTCTTGAATATTCAAAAAATATTTTAAACGTTCTTCTATAGCTTCTTTATCTGCTTTATCCAATTGTCCAATTCTCTCTAACCAATTGGCTGATGAGCCTTTAAAGCAATTAGCATCAACAGTACATATTTGATGAACTAAAGCGTATGAACTTTTATCAAGACCATTTCTACTTGTAGAGTTAATTGGATATGTAGTTGGTAAACCGTTAAATGTTCCTTGTGAAGTCAGAGGAATAACGGAAAATGTTGCTATATATCCAGATTCATCTTGAAATTTATCGCTTGTCCAGATGATATAAGGATGTATCCCTCTGAAAACCCTACTTGAATTAATATTCTCAGTGCAAGTTTGACATTCTACTTCACCTGGCTCATCTAAATTATAAATATGGACATGACCCAGTTTGCAACGAAGAGATACCCTATAGGGATTTATGGAATAGATCCAACCTTGTCTAGGTCTTTGTCCAGCCACTTTACAATCCTAATTCACTGACTAATTTTTCTCTTTCTGCTTGTAAGTTAAGTCTAGCTTTTTCTTCTGGTCTATGGGTATTTTTTGCTTCCAGCATTGGAGCAGTGCTATATACATACTCTAGTAACTGATTCAGTTTATCTGAGCCAGCCCACTCTCTCCGAATATTATCCAGTACAAACTTAATACTGAGAGGTATGTCCAAATCATCTGCCTGAGCAGCTTGATTCACAGGTCTAATATATGTTGCATTATACTGAGACTCTTGAATAATCTCTTTCCCATTCATTTCATTTAAAGCAGCATCTATACCCTCATTCCAAGGGCCAAATTGATAATAACACCAATCTAGATCAGTCAGCTGCTTTCCTGTCCACTTAACAGAGTAAAGATCAGCTAAATACAAAAACTTGATCAGTTGTGTTTTTGTAATATACCCTTTTGTCGCGTAGACAAAATATTTTATTAGTTTATCCAACATGACCTTTCTCTCTGTTTACTGCCACAAAATAATCTAATTAATGAACAAAGACAAATGTATATAAAGATTCATAATCCTTTTTATTTAATAAAATATAAAGATTTTATAGAATATTTCTATCGCTTAATTATAGTTGCTTTTTTTGCAATCTTTAACACTTTTTGGCTTGCTCATCGTAGACTACAGTATATTTGTACTAATATAATAGTACACGATTAATGTAACCGACACAATCTTTGACTAAAATCTCATGTGTTGTAAGTGTCTCATAGACTTGTCGCATCTCACTGAATAACCCTTCGCCACTTTACCATTTCCGTGAACGATACAAAGCACCTTTGACACCAAGCATCCACCCACAATGCTGGAACTTTGAACCTTGCTGCACGGTTGCGGTACTCTGAAAGTAAGCTTAATTTGTGGCGAACCTCTTTCAGAGGAGCTAACGCTAACGCATTTTTATAAGAGTCATCAAACACTTTTTTCCCATTTGGTGTGGTTTTCTTGTAGAAGCCACAAGCGATCAGCTCATGCATTGCCGTAAGCTGATTGTTTCAGCAGGGACTAGGAAAACGAATTCATGGAACGATCGCTTGAACCTGTAAAGCTTGAATTGGATGCATCTTTGGCTTTGATATGAATAATTCAGGCAGAAGGCAGAAGGTCAATTAAAGGGGATTCTGACAATAACAGTAATTGTAGACCGTTAAATCTACGATTTAGCAGGGAGCTTAAACCCAAGTTAGCAAGGCAAAAAGGCAATATTTAAAACTTATTCTTTCCTCCATCAAGAAATACTCTCTGCTTTCTGCTTTGCCAGAGGCAGATAAATCTATCTTTGTATTTCTAATTCTTGACTTTTATTTTTCGCTAAAATTTTATCTATCTGACTATTCGCATCCTCAAAAGTTTGCAATATCTGTGGAGTTACTTTATTCGTCTGCACTTTGCCAGATTGCAAGTTTAAAATTACCTCTCCATTTTTCTGCGAAATAGTTAAATCCCTCTGCTGGGTATTGAAAGCCAAGTCATAAATTTTCCCTTGGACTTGAGTACCATTTTCATCAGACTTACCCCAAACCATGCCAATCCTTTGAGCAATTTGAGTCAACCGACTGATGGCAACAAGATCAAACTTATCTTTATTCATTACTGTCAACGCTTCGGCTGACAATTGCTCACCAGCTTTAAACCCATTTGCCACTTCTACAATGCGTTTTTTGTAATTCTCCGGCTTCCCTAACTTATCTGCGGCATTGTACCAATTTCTCAAGTCATCAATAGTAACTGATTGAGTTTGGACTGTTGCTTCAAGTGCGGCTCTATTTTGTGGTTCAGGAAACGGGACTATAAAACCCTCCACATAATCCCCCAAGGGTTCAAGATGTAGTCCCCACACCTGCTGTTTGCCTGTGAACAATTCTGGTAATGCTTTGGGTGAGTGCTTTTCCATATCAGCCCACTGCTGTTGATAAACGGGGTCAGCAATCATATTAGGTGTGATTTGATACTGCTTACCGACTCGAAAGGCGACTTGCTTATCAATGCCTGTCGCCAGAGCAATATCCCCTTCCTTAAACCCATACTGTTTGTATGGTTGATAAGCTCTGGTGGTATGAGTTCTGCCATATCCGCGCATGGCATCAATGCAAGTATTTACAGGTAGTGGATTAGTGTCACCATGCATCATTAAAGGGTAGTTCATCGGAATCGGTTTGCCTTTGATGACAGGAGGGGCGACATTTTGAACCTCTTGGTTTGGGTGGAATTGAGCGCTTTGTTGAGGCGGGGATTGTGCTGATTGAGATGGAGGTTTCAAAAACTGCGGTCGTGTGGCGAGGGAATTAACCCTTTGTTGATACTCACTATCCGTTTCAATCACAGCCCCAAATTTCTTGGCCATGCTCTCTAAAGTTTTGGCAGGGATGGAGCTATCAACCAAGTTAAATACGGCTAGACCTTTCTTAGTTTCCCTTATAACATCTTCTGTTGGGGCAAGCGAGAATTCAACTTTTTGAGCAGTTAACCATTTAGTTACAGTATCAGCTTTCTGGTTGTCAACAGCCAAGCCCATGACTCCAAGTTTTTTGTTTGATTGGGTAGAAAATAAGAAAGTAGGGCGCTCTTTAATCTGATGTAGAATATTCGCACTACTCTCAATCATCTCTTGTTGTTCAGAATTAACCGATTGAGTCCCAAAAGCCTGAAATTCTTTCGTCCAAATAGTAGGATATTCAACGGTATTAGGGTCAATTTGAGCGCAAATAACAGAAAAATTACTTTCAATGATAGCGTCGGCGGATGTAAGTTTTCCGGTTTTGAGCAATCCAAGTTGTCTGAGCGCGTCTTTGTCTTTTTTGAAGTGCAATACTCCCAGGGGTTCACTATTCAAAAATACAGCATCCCTAGTTTTAGAAGCTAAGGTTTCGATAGTCAGTTTTCGGTAATCTTGATCATTGAATGTCTGACCAGAAAAATCATAAAAGTTAATTTTATTAATTTTGAGGAGATTTCCATTGGGAGACTCACCCAGGACAAAAGCTTGATCTCCTGTCTCAGAGATTGACGTGAGCTTTAATTTTAGGGGATTACCATTTTTGAGATAATTAATTTCTTTTAACTGTTGGGCAGAATCACTGTCTAACTCACCCAGGGTCAAAGCATCAATTTTGATTTTTACTGTTTTATCAGGAATCGGCACAGTGCCAAATTCTAAGTTGACCGGTTCGGCGTTAAAAACAAGTCCTGCATAAGAGAAGTTCTTGAGTTCACGGATGGTAATCTCAATCGGCTCGTTTCCTGGTAGTCCAATAGTTGCTGATGCTGTGGCAGGTTCTACCCCAACCATACAAGAGAGCGCTTTCGTACCAATGGGAAGCTGTGCAGTTCTGGTTTCGAGCATGGCGAATTCCTTATATTCGCCGTCAGCATCCTGGACAAATAACAATCTGGAAACATGGCGCTCATGCCCAACTGGGTGGTGGCTAGCTCTAATTTCTATCGGGTGTTTTTCATGAACGTTCCAGTCTCGACCCAAAAATTGATTCGCTTCATTATTGAGTGTGACTAACTTTGGTTCAGTAAATTGCAATTTATCTAAGCGAGAGATAATCTCATTGGGGAAAGCAGCGAAGGCAAAATTAGAGACTTTTTTAGCGATCGCTTGGGGGTTTGCGTTTTCTTTTCTTGCAACTTCAAGTTCATCTTGGCGAGATGCACAGATGTTCCAAGCGGCGGCAGCAGATGCAAGTTTTTCTGACTCTGGGATTTTCGCGTAAAATGCTTCTGCTGCATCATTTGCCAAGGCAAAGAGTAGTTTAGTTTGGCTTCTAGTAAGTTCTGGTTTTAGTTCTAATAGTTTAGCTCCCTGCATGGCCATCCCCGCCTTGAGGTTGTGGTCAGTCACAGATTGTTGGCTAACTGTCCCCAGGTTGCGGTAAGCGGGTTTCTTATCCTCCCCAATCTCGCCATCTATCTGTGCAACTGCTAGTAATTTGTGGGGGCGTTCTTTAGTTCGCCATTTCTCTGGTATTTCGTCTAGGCGAATGTTCAACGTTTGGGCTTTCCAAATCAGAGGATGTTCGTAATGGGTGAGATTGGTAATTTCGAGTTGGCAAGACTGTGGAGTTTGGATGATTGCTGATGGCCCTTTCTCGGTTTCCCGCCGTCGCTCCATACGTACCGCAGCGTTGAATTTCTGATCAAACTCGTATTTGGCGGCGATCGCTGCAAATTTCTGCTGTGGTGAAAATTCTACCCCTTTGAACAAGTCTTTAAACTGGACAATGGGACGCGATTCTAACTGTGATTCTTGGAAATATTTATTAGTTTGGCTAATCAATAATTCTACTGGTGAGTAGCCCTTTGGTATTATACCTGTGTTTAAATAAACTGAACGCGACTTTTTATCTTTAATATAATTAACATCACGATATAAGTAGCGGCTGTTTTCCCGGATTTTATTCATCTCAGGTTTTTTAGCACTTTTGAATAAATCAACCGCTATTTGGTTTTGATAACATCCTTCTTCAATCATGCTCCGGTACATTTGACGGTTAATGTCCATTGCTTTCTGGATCATTTCGGGAGTTCTTTGAGAATGAGCAATTTCAACAACCCCTTGCATATAAGGCTTGTATTCTTCTCGAATTAACTTTGGATCTTTCTGGCGTTCTTGCTCAAACAGGGTTTCGTAATGGTTAGAAACTTGGTCTAGATAATTTGATTTCTGCTCAAAAGTACCGTAAGTCTTTAGTACCTCAATTTCCGATTCTAATGCTTCCAGTGCTGTCACTTGATTGTTGATTATGCCCACGCTGATGCTATCGCTCATGTGGATAGCTATTTCTTCAAATGGAGGCTGGCTTCCATCGGTGGGTTCATAAAATGATTGTTTTTTGAGCTTAACCGTGGGCGAATAGGCGTTTTGGGGAAGATTTCTTCGCTCTGCCTCTGCCGTTAAGTTGGGATATAAGCTGGCTCTTGCTACACCAATGCAGTCACCATCGTAGTCTCGTGCTTGGCGTTCTGATTCTGTTTCTGCTGGATCTATTTCTTCAACATCAATCCCTTGCGCTTCTAACTCTGTAATTCTGGCTTGTATGCGCTTGTGGTCTTCGTCATTGACTACAATTATGCCTTTGAGGTCTTTACCATCTGGCCCGAGTCGATCTTTAATGTGCTTGTTAGCAGACACACACAATCCGTTAGAATTCAGAAAAGGAGAACGGAAGTTAAGAATTTTCTCTTCATTCTTTTCCCATGAAACACAAATTTCACCATTTTTAAGTTCTTTGGATGGAATAATCATCCCTCGGTCAAAAGTAAGCGTTTTCCCCAGAGCGATATCTCGCCATTGGCTCTGTAAAAACCGACTTAATTCCTGTTTAACTTTTTCCGTTTCTAAAAGTTGTTGATGACCAAGTAAGTCAGTTTTGATGAGTTTGTACATGAACAAGTCATCTTTAGTACTCTCGTCATCTAATTCCTCATCTGTCTCTAAATCGTTATTTGTCCCTAAGTTTTTAATATCTATTTCTTGGTTTGTGACCTCTCCTATTTTTAATTTACTTTGGTTCAATGATTCTTTGCGTTTTTCGTATTTTTCACAATAGTCAGCAGCAACAATTCTAGGGTCATCTTGAATAGAGGCTAGTTTTTCAGCTTGTAGCTCTAATTCTTCGGCAAAATCTTTAATTCCTTGGGGGAAAGATGCCAATAGTTGGGAGATAGACATCTGACCTTGCTGAGATTGTCCTTTTTCAGCCAACCAAATATTTTGCTGATATAATCCTGGCTTAATTTGAGGTTTAGTCGCCCCTGCTGGTCTATCCTTATCTGTTCCCTTAAAACTACTTATGGGAAGAATTATGTCTATTTTTGGTTTGTTATTTGGTTCTGCATATTCTATTTTATCTAGTTTGTATGGTCGAAGTGTTCCCTTACCAAAGCGGTATTTACTAGTATCTTCTCCGTTTCCTTCCCTCCAGCCGAATCGATGCTGGATAACACGGTAGCTTTTATCTTGTTGTGATTCTCTTGAAGTGAGCAAGTCATAAAGTTGTGTTGAAATTTGTCCATAACAATCGCCAACTAGTTTATATGCTAAATCATTTGATAATATCCCTCCATTTTGACCGGGATTATTAGTAGAATCATCTACTACTAGAATGTTTAGCTTCTCGTGAATCGCATTTTTACAAGCCCCAAGAAATATCGAACCATAAGCTCCACGGTCTTTACCATCTGGACAAATTTTTTGAATTGTTTCTAAACATTCTTTTTCTCCATAAAGTAAGCGGGTTTTAGAAGATAGCAATAAAATTTGTCCGTCTGGATGATTCTTTAATTCTTCGTCTGTACTGTACTCATCTGAATGTCCAAATGAGAATTCTTTATCAGGAAAGTAAAATTCTAGTAAAGTATTACTGAGCTTTTCGGTTAAAATAGTTTTACGCTCATCTGTATAAATCCATTGATTAAGCCTGGGATCAAAATGTTTAATTTCCAGAGTCATGGTTTTAATAAATTGATGAAGATTGGTTAATATTTTAGGAGGTTTTTATGTCAAGAATTAAGCGCTGGATAAATATGAATAAAGAAGAGTTCAATGCAGATGGAACTTTAAAAGATGAAGTAAGACAACGAAAGTTATCTCGTGGCGCACATCCAGAAGCAATCGATGATTATGCTCGTAGATTAAAAGAAGAGTACGACGAGTGGAAGCACCTGGATGAGACTGACCCAGAGCCGTGGCCAATCTACACAGCCTACGATTTCTTCACTGAACAAGAGAAAAAGGAATTTAACCGTGATGGTTCTCTCAGACCTGAATATGTAGAATACGCTCGTAAAATTGGCATCAGTGAAAGTGCCTTGGAACACCAAGAGTGGCGTAAGAGAAACGAAGTCGAGAATTATGATGCTGTATCTGCCGAACATGCAGAACAAGGCATTAACTTTGGTGAAGAACGGATGAAAGAAAGGATTGAAGACAGCAGAACATACGCTCAACGCCGCCGCCAAATGGAACAGGACTTGCGGAACTTTGAGCCGGAAGATAGCTTGCCTTTTGATAAAAACACCTTCTATTAAAGTAGGTGAGATTACGCCGTAACCCCGCTTTATCCATCAAGTACAGTGATTTTATCTGAATATATGAAAAAAAGCGATCGCCTACAACAGGCATGGAAGTAAATATTCATAAACTGCCTTTTTACTTTGCTCAGTAAGTGCAGTGCAGTCAATAAATATACCGCACTGTGACTAGATTTATTTATGATGTTTTTTCCCGTGTGGTGGGGTGTTTTTTGATAATTGTTTGCCCTGAAATAATTCAGACGAAGAACTACTAGATATTGATGAAGTAGCTATTTTATACATGGCAAAACAGCAAGGAATAGCGACTAAAAAAATTAACATAGCCTGACTAATTATTTGCCAGTAGTTGAAAGTCATTTTAAAATGAACTTGCCTAAAGAAAACAGACTCTAACTTTTGGTGAGTCGTGCGATTTTTCAAGTACTCTAAAACTTGCAGACATTGAGAGATATCTTCGCCTTGGTGTACTTTTTGGCACAGCAGTATTTCTAAGCGTTCAATGCGACGTTCAGAAGTTGATAAATTGATATCATCCCAATCGTCCCAGAGCTTAGTTTGTTGTAGTTCGGACATGAGTATTTCTTAATTATTTACGAAGCCCCTTTGGGGCGGGAATAAGGAACTCTTAAGAGGGAAGAGGGAACAGGAAAAACTCATGGTTTTTAAACATGAGATTGAAATAATGACACTGTTTTTTCGTGCTACACATCTCAAAAAACATCTTTTTTTTTTGACTGAGCTTTAAACTCTGAAACTTTAGTTTCTTGTCTGTTCCCTGTTGCCTATTCCCTGTTCCCTCTTAAGATGTTTGGATTTGTTCTTATTACGTTCGTACTCAGCAAGGATATTTTTGAATTGTTGGGGAAGAATCACGGTTTTCTTATCAAATCGCAGTAAATAACATCCCCCAGAGCCACTTTTACAAGCGATGGTGGTAGGCCAGTTGAGTCCTGCGATTAGCCCAAGAGTAGCGAATGTTACAATGCCACTCAGGAAAAATAAAGTACCAGAGCGACCAGAGCCGACCCAAGCACCAATCCAGAAAAGCAACTCTTTAACTTTTTCAAACCTCTGTTGGCGATGTTTCAACCATTCTTTGGACTTCTTTAACTTTTCAACAGCTTTAACATCAGATGCCTTCTCGATTTTCAGATCGATGGTGCGTTTTTGGTCAGCAATTTCTTGTTCTAATCGGTACTCGTTCCACTCTCGGACACGTTGGGCGATAGCATCGGCGTGGGCGAAGAAAGCGGAAAATCCTTCATCGGATAGTGATTCGCCATTAAAGTTTTCAATCGTGACTTTCCCTCAATGCGCTCCAATATACGTTGTTCTAGTCCTAAATAAAAATTCTTAATATCCTGTTTGTTTTCCGAAAGTGCGTGGAGTACATTCTTGAGATACATTTGGTTGACTAGTCCGGGAATATTTTGAGCGCGTTTTCGGGTAATATTATCCACTAAATTGACCAATTCCTCTTCAGAAACAGATGCTTCTTCACCAAAAAATTCAGCAATTAACTGGCTCTCATCTTGGGGTTGAACTATGCCAAAGTGAGTAGCTACATCAAAATATGTTTTATTTTGCTCCTTAATTAGGTCGCAAGCTTCGAGAAATCGCTCACACTCCAACTGACGATACTCCTTCTGATTTGGAGATAGTCCACAAGCGTTGATAATCTCAATCGCTTCAGTTAGTTCTAGCTCAATGCCGTACTCTGATTTAATGTGAGTTAACATTTCCAGAATATTCATTGGTGGAAATTCAGTTTTATCAGCACGTTTTTTCTCTTGTCTTTGAAAATGTGCTGCCGCTTGCTTATAGGTTTTACCCTGTTGAATTGACGCTCGGATCACATCAAAACGGGACTGAATTTCTTCATCACTGTAATCAGCTTGGTCAATAGGTAAATTACTTGCTGTCAACGTGGCATCAACATCTTCTACAGAGAGCGAATATATAGGACTAATATTTGATTTCTGAAAAAGCTCCGTACATTTGAAGAGTCGCAAAATCAAAGGTAGTGTGCCGGATAAACCACTCAAACATCCATTTGAGATGTGAGAACGAAGGAATCAAGGCACAGAAACGCCGCACCCAGGTTTTAGCTTGTAACCAAATATCCTCAATTGGATTTTGTGACGGGCAATTAGGAGCAAAGCGGACGCAGTGAATTTTCCACTCCTCTTGAGACAAATCTTGGTTTACCTCGCCTAAAAAGTTTTGAACCAGATGTGAACGATGGTAAGAAGCACCATCCCAAAAAAGAAGTAATCTTTGATTGGGGGACTGATCTAATAAATAACGTAGATAATCAATTGTATTTTCTGAGTTACCTGCGTTATACGCTTTTAGTAGTAAGCTTCCCTCCAGATAGTCAACTGCCCCGTAGTATGTCTGGGGAGCAATGCGGTTTTGTCAGATCCGGTAAACAAAGTGCGATCGCAAAAATTGGATCTAAGTAGACAGTAACTTTATTTATCCCTCTTCTGTCACTTTCCGGGAAAGTGATCGCTAGAAGCCTCATGAGGCAATCAATACAAGCTATACTATTAGAAAAAAATAGGACTTGTATTTGTTATTAGAAAATAATCGCGCAATCGCTTGTTATACAAAAGCTCTAGATTTTAGAAAAGGCAAATGTTTTCGGAGAGTGACAGAAGAGGGTTATAGGAATCATATTTGATTTCTGAAAATATTTCAGTAGGGTGTGTTATGCCGTAGGCTAACGCACCATCCGAAGATTTTGGTGCGTTACGGAAGCCGTAACACACCCTACATATACTTAGATTTTTTCATAAATCAAATACTAGTCCTATACTAAATATATGTTGATAGTCACGAGAATTCATCTTGATGAGATATCTCAAAAAGATTACTAGCAAGGTATTTGACGATTATTAACAAAAATATCTACAATTAGCCTTTTATACTTAGTGTTAATTAAAGCAAATAACAAGTTGAAAGTAGAGCTAAAGTATAAAATTTATCAAGCAGTTTCTGGTTTGATAAAGGAATTAAATATGGAAGCACAAAAATTATCCCAACTTTTAGCTATCCATTGACAACGCAGATGTAACATAATTTCTGCATTTTCTTTCAACCAAAATTTACTGTTACCCTTGATTCTTAAATTGACAACTTGGCGGATTAAACTCTCAATTGCACCACTACCAATAGGTAATTTTTTCTGTATTGCTTTATCGTAATTTAAACGTCCTTTACGATAAGCATCTAAAATATAATTTCGTTTAGTTACCATAATCTTACACCGCTCTCCAGTAGCTACAGCAATCAATTCATCCATCTGGCTAATTAAGGATTTAGCTTTACCTTTTTTTAAACTCTTTCTAACTTTTACAAACCATTCTTTCGACTGTACTTCTTCATTAAAAGCTGCGTCTGCAAATACTTTTATATTTTCCGTAACATGATAAAAATCGAATAACTGATAAGTTTCGACTGGGCATCCTAATCTTGTCAAAAGTGGGGGAATATGTATCCAGATCCACTCCGCTCCATCCCCGATTAATAATACTTGTTTTGCTTGACTAATTCCCAAGTCAACTAAATCCGCTTCTAAAATCTCCAAAAGCGCTTTATATCCTTCATAAGTGCCATCATTCGTAATAGGAATTTCAGAACTATTTATTTTTTTACCTTGCTCGTCAACAACATAAATTGTAAATAATTTTGGCTCAACCCATTTGCCGATAAACCCGTGTCGCTTGGTTTTGGAACTTTTTCTTCCCTTTTTATTAATTCGGATTCGACTCCGACCACCATCTACGGCGATCACAACTCTTTGGTCTTTAAGAATATTACCTTCAGCTAAATTCCCTAATTGGCGATTTAAGATTTTAGATTGACGTAAGTTGATCCCAATTTGACCAAATTTATATGTCAAACGTTCAATTCGTTTTAAACTAAGGTTAATTCCCCAACCCGTCAAAGTTGTACAGGCGGCTTCAAATGAGCTAGTGATTGCGCCGTATTGGGCAACTGTTGACCATACTAATGGGGTTAGACCGTCTGACATCCCCAACCACTTTAATAAAGGGTATACTCCCTGAGTAGAGATTTTATTTTTGGTCGAAGCTGTTGAATTTTTTCTTACCATATATGGTAATTTTAAAGTAACTAAAACATTTCCGACTGTTAATATTTGCCGCGTTCTATAACCGTGTTTTTGCATATTGCCACCCCACCAGCCTTTTGTTTGGTTCATAGCGGTTTGATTGGCTGACTGAGATTGGGAAAGGTTATACAATAAAATCGCGATACATTGACCAGCTAAGATAAGTGCAAGTTCTCTAATCTTTCTTTCTCTTTCTTCAAGAATTTTTCCATTCCATTCTGTGATGTTCGTCAATTCTAAATATTTTGTTACCTGCGAAGAAAAGTTTGATAATGATTTACTCAAATCTAGAGTTGCACATATATATTTTTCCATTAAAATAGATAATCCCTGCCTCGAAATTATTGCTCAAAGGGAATCCTAGCTTTTTTTGGGTCAAAAAAGAGAGTCTTGCAACTTGTGATTCAAACTCATCTTTACTTTTTAAGTCTTAATACGGCTTAATAGGTATAAATTTATTTGTATTACGGAGAAAATGATTTAGCGATCGCAGGATCTGACAAAACCGCATAGCTCCCGTATGTCTGTTTGTCTCGTATATTAACAACTCTCACTGCTATTTCTTGGTCAGTTTTTCCCCAGACATACCCACTTAAATCTCCCCACATTAAATGACACTCATCAAGCAGCAATACTCTCAACTTTCCTTCTTCAATTTCCTGCCGATGCCTTGCCAATAGTGTTTCAATCTCTTTTTTTTTTGCAGCAACAGCGTCCTCGTCAGCTTTTGGATTTAAAGAAGTAGTTTTCTTCCAACTAATTCCTGCCGCATCAAATAAGTCATAATAGCTCCGCTTTGACTCATAAGTTACATCATATTCAAAAGCCAATTTATATTCGAGTTCACCAAGTTCCCAACATTCTTTTGTTTGCAACCAACTTAAAACTTCTTCTCGTTGTTGAGCAGTTAAGTAACTTTTTTTTTCCCCTTGTGGTTCAGGCGCAGTCCCGAAATTCCATCTTCCTCATAAGCTTGCTTCCAGCTTGTTATCGAACCCAGTGACACATCTAAAATTGTTTGAATTTCCTCATACTTGTAGCCTTGATAAACCAATTTGACTGCCAACGCTTTCCTCACCTCACGCGCATCTGGGCGATCATCTATAAATTCTTGTAGTTCTGCGATCGCGGCTTGTAGATGCTGGTTTATCATTGTTAGCTATTAGACAAATATTCTGTCCGTATTATCTCGTAGTTTTTTTCAGAAATCAAATATGATTCCTATATTTGTTGTAGCAGTTCTTTGGTATAAGGCATAAATTTATTCCTAGTTAAATGCATTTTCTAGTAAACAATCATCATCCTCGTGAGTAGGTGAAGATCCAAAATGTGTATCAACCTTGTCGGTAGGGTTTGCAACGATTAGATGGCTCTCCAGTTCTTGCTCCAAGTTAAAAGTTTGAGCTAAATAAATAATTTGTTGTTGCAGTTGGTAAATTGAAATTCTTGCCTTTGATTTTAAATCTGATTCTGAGAACCCTCCTAACCACCGACAAGCTATCGGGTGCCAAAAGGCAGCGATTGCCCAGATAATCATGTTTTGTCTCGGAAATTCAAGAGTTTTATTTTTGGGACTCAGATATTTTAAGAGGGGAAGATAAGGAGATGAAGTACTGAACTGAAAACGAAAATCAACTTGTTCAGGCATGATTTACGACCTGTTGAGAATTTTTACAAAGATAGGAGAAAAAACCGTAGTTATCAGTTAAGCGAAAGGATAAATCTGATTTAGGTTTCTCAGATAAAAATTCTTGCTGTACTAAATATTCCAAGGCATCACAGGAAATTTTTTCAGGACGTGGAAATAATCGATTCAATTCACTCTTGAAATAGTGGGCAGTTCCACCAGCAAAGATAATCTCATCAATATCTGATGGAATATAACGATGCAAATAACTTGAAAGCACTGCCCAATATTCTTCACGAGCAATACTGATTGCTGATTTGATTGATTGAATTTCTAATTCTTGTAGCAAAGCATCTTCGACTCGAACTAAAGGTAATAAGGCTTTTAGATTTATTTTGGAACCAGCAGCACTAATAGCAGCCGCAAGAGACAGAGGTTTTTGTCCAGCTACCCGACGCTGTACTGATGATACTAACTTATGAAACCCTAAGTCTTCTGTAACTCCACTTGTCATCGCACCCTTATCCATAATCAAAATAGAGGCATTGCGAAAGCCAATCATCACCACCGCTACTTTCCGTGAACGCAAATTATGAGTAGTTGTACGTCCTCGTGAGAGCAATCCAAATCCTTCAGGGCGGCAAACAAACTCCACTAGCTTGAAAGAGCGTTTTTCACCTCTCCATTTAAAGTTGAGCAGAGCGCCTGTAATCGATATCTCAAATAATTTGCGATCCGAGTATTCTCCGTAAGGAAACAAGATGCCCAGACGAATACTTGCACCGTTGGCTAACGACTTCTTTTGGGCTATAGCACCCACTACAGCCAAGGTTTTATAAATCGCTAGCTCAAATTTTGGCTGCTCTAACTTCAAATCTGCAAAAAACCTCTGACAAATTAATCCTATACCCCAGCATTGCTGATTGTATTCAATCCAAGCTGAATTTTCTGGAGAAGATACACCAATCGCATCCTCCTCATAACTTAAAAGGCTTTGTTTCGGGATTAATGCTGTGTAGGGTTCCATCAAAAGCAACTCCGGCTTACTTGAATCTAGAGTAAAAAAAACTCTACTCAACGATGCTCCCGGATCGAATGAGATTATTAAATCTGCCATCTACTTTCAACAAAAATTACTCAACCATTTCATCAAATCATAAGTCGTTAATAGCGCAATTATGGCAAATTTATGGAATTTGATAAAAACAGGCTCAAACTCATATAAATCCGGCATAACTCTAGCATAACTCTGAAATCTTAAATAGTATTTATCAACAATTTAATTTTATTGATAATCAAGTGCTTTTTCCTCGAAAAAATGGCGCAATTCTGGCATAACTCTGACGCAATCCCTCTAAATACAGGCGTTTTTAATATATATACTATTACAATGATATTATTCTTTTAGTAAAGCAATAATAGCAAAATCTTACGCACAGTACGCCAAATTTGGCAGAAAGTTTTAGACGATAATTTGCTATATTTAAGTGCATGAGAGTTGGTGAATAAAAAATTTGTTGCTGTCATTGTCTTATCAAAAATTTTTAACTCGGCATCAAACCAAAGCGAGTTTGATGTCGGCGTTAAACAATGACTTCAATATTTTTTGGGGGTTGTTCAATAGTCGTCGAGTTAAGTTATGTTTTGCTGATGGCAGAGGTGAGCGATGCTAACAGCTGCTAACGTGTCATCAGAGATGGCAGTCAACTACTTCATCAAGAACTACTATCACCAAGGCAAGTCACGCTGGAGTGGTCAAGGTGCAGAGAAGCTTGGTTTATCAGGAGCAGTTGAAAATCAGCAAGCGTTTAAAAATGTCATCTCTGGGCTTTCGCCTAATGGTCGTGAGCAACTTAATGCCAGAGTACTAAAGCCCGACCAACGCAGAGCAGCGTTAGACTGTACATTCTCTACCCCCAAGAGTGTGAGCCTAATGGCGTTGGTAGGTGGAGATGAAAGATTAATTGCCGCGCATCATCAGGCATTAACAAAAGTATTAACGTTGATGGAACAACGTTACGCAATAACTAGAGTGACACAAGGAGATTCTCGTCACAGGGTAAACACAGCTAACTTGGTGGTTGCAGAGTTTGACCACATCGAGAGTCGCTCCTTAGACCCCCATCTCCATACCCACTGCTTAGTCATGAACACAACCCAGGCAGACGGTAAGTGGATGAGCTTGGTCAATAATGAGATATTCGCCAACAAGAAATTCCTGGGTATGGCATACCAAAGTTATCTGGCAACAGAAGTAATCAAGTTGGGGTATGAGGTCGAGCCACGTCAACATGGACAATTTGAGATCAAGGGGTTCAAGGAACAAGACTTAGAGGCGTTTTCAAAACGGCGGCAGCAAATTATTGCGGCGGGTGCATCAACTACATGGGCAGAACGCGAAAAAATCTGGGATAATACTCGGCAGTGCAAGCAAAAGGTAACAGAATCGGAACTCAAATCACTGTGGAATGAAGAAGCTGCGGCACTGGGCATCAATTTCTCTCTTCCTGTTGAGCCAAATAGTTTTGTACAAGATTCTCTTTCACAACAAACTCTAGAAGATGCACTCGATAATGCAATTGCTCATTGTAGTGAGAGGAATGTCGCTTTTAAGCAGGAGGATTTGGAGAAATTCATCCTTTCTGAAAGCCTCTTCACTGATGTGACTGCAATTGAGCCATTGATCAAGCAACATCAGGAGTTAATTGTTCTGCCTTACGTGCAGATGCAATACACAACATGGGCAGCAGTAAAGCGAGAACTGGCTACTATTGAATTAATGCAGTCGGGACAAAGTAAAGTAAACCCTATCTGCTCAACTCCAGTAATTGAAAGTCAGTTGGATAAAACCTCACTAAACCTTGGGCAGAGGCAGGCAGTTAGTCTAGCTGCAACGACGACAGACCAATTCATTGCGTGGCAAGGGGTAGCTGGTGCTGGTAAGACTTTTGCCCTCAAAGAATTAAACGCGATCGCATTCGCCCAGGGCTATACAATCAAAGCTTTTGCCCCTTCATCAATGGCAGCAAAGGTACTGAGTGAGGAACTAGGCATACATTCTGAGACTGTAGCCAGTTTATTGGTGTCTGAGCCAGCACCCCTAATTGAATCAAATCAGATTTGGGTTGTAGATGAGGCAGGTTTACTTAGTGCCAAAGATGCTCATGCCCTGTTAGAGAGAGCTACCCTTGAGGGAGCAAGACTATTACTAGTTGGCGATACCAAGCAATTATCGGCAGTAGAAGCTGGAAACCCATTCAAATCCTTGCAACAAGCTGGCATCAAGACCGCGCACTTAAACCAATCAAATAGGCAGCGTAACCTGGATCTGAAAATTGCAGTAGACCTAATTGCAGACGGGAGAGTAGAAGCGGGATTTAAGCAATTAGATACAATTGGTAGTATTCAGGAAGTATCAGCTGATACGAAGCTAGATATAATTGCTGCTGACTATATAGGATTAGGGAAAGAGCAACGAGCGCGAACTTTAGTACTCGCTGGCACAAATGTAGAGAAGTTGGCACTTACGCAGGCAATCCGAGGCAAGCTAAAAATTGAGGGAAGTTTAGGGGCAACTGCAAACATTACCCAGTTGCAAGCAAAAAATCTTACAAGAGTCCAGATGCGCTACACTCATAACTTTGAACTGGGTGATGTGGTAATGCCGACGCGCAACTACAAGCGCCGGGGTTTAGAGAAAGGCAAGGTCTATGAAGTACTCAGTAAGGAGCTTGATCGGCTAATATTAAAAACCTCTGCTGGGACACGTTTAGAAGTAGATACCAATTTTGACAAAGCTGTTTACCAGCGTGATGAAATTGAGATTGCTGTAGGCGATCGCTTGCAATGGAAGAAAAATGACCGACAGTTACAAAGGCGCAATGGTCAAGAGTTTATAGTCACGGCGATTGAGGGAGATTCCGCCCAAATTCAGTATTTAGATAGCAATCGAACTGAAACTATTAACCTAAAACAGGCGCAAAACCTGGACTATGCCCTTGTCAGCACAATCTATAGTAGCCAAGGTAAAACCACTGACCTAGCCTTGATTGCGGCAGATCACACCATTGGGCAAGAAAGTTTTTATGTGGCGATTAGTCGAGCTAGGCATAACGTCAAACTTTATACTAAAGACAAATCAGAATTGCTGGAACTGGCGCAAGAGTCTAAAGCCAAAGATAACGCCTTAGAATTGCTGATGAATTCCTTAAAAGCGGAACGAATTCAGGCGAAAACTGCCTCGGTCAGTCCAAGAGCTAATGAGCCAATAGTAAAACTTGAAGTAGCAATAGCAGAGCCTGTACTGAAAGCTCAACCAACAATCACAGAACAAGTCTCCTTGGCAGTTAGTCGGCCAGTTCCATTAGTTACGACGAGTTTAGAAACTGTAGCCAAACCCACTCCCAAAGAGAAACATAGAGATGATAGAAAGTCTCCTGTTTTTGAAAAACCAGTATTAAAGACTGCTGCCCCAACAGAAGCATTTTGGATACCTCAAAAGCAAGAAGAAGTACCTAATTTTATTGAATCAAAACACTGGCAAGAGTTTGAATCAAGTGCCATTCACCCAGAAATTGCAGCGCTAAACTTTGAAAGCCTTCAGTTCAACTATGCAGGTGGTGAGCATGAGGCTTGGGAAAGGCTGATGGTTAGCGAAAAACTTAATCGTACAAATACGGGGCGACTTAGTGAAGGGTTAATCAAAGCCTATTCTCACCTTGATGCTGGTGGTTGGTGGTGTGATGCTGGAGTTGATGCGCGTTCATTTGCTGATTTAACACCAGGTGATAAACCTGCAATTAAAAGATGGGGATGTTACAAGCCGAACACACCTAGACCCAAAAAAGATGAGGAGAACCAGATAATTGAAGGGAAATTCATTAAATATGAGCATCCCCCAAAGGTTGAATTAAGTATATTCTTGCTCAATGTCTCTGAAGATATTGCCGAACGCATTTACTCCAAACATAAAGTTAATCCCACCCAGCAGGAGCGCAAATCGGGATTTTGGTACTGTGTATGGAAATATAATTTACCGTGTGCGATCGCAGAGGGAGCCAAAAAAGCGGCCAGCCTGTTGAGTCAGGGTCACGCTACCATTGGGCTACCTGGAATTTCAGCAGGATATCGCTCTCCAAAAGACGAGTTTGGCAAAAAAATCGGTAAGTCCTATCTTCATGAAGAGTTAGCCGTTTTCGCCACACAAGGGAGAGTTTTCAAGTTCTGCTTTGACTACGAAACCAAGCCCGAAACTAAGCTCCATATCGAACGAGATATTTCCGTGACTGGAAGATTGTTACAAGAAGCTGGAGCAAGAGTAAAAGTTGTCAGCTTGCCAGGGCCTTCTAAAGGTGTTGATGATTTCATAGTCGCAAGTGGGCCACTAGCTTACGAGAAATTGAGCCATGAAGCAAAGCGTTTAAGAGACTGGCAACAGCACAATCAACGCTTCTTGAATGCGGCTTTTCCATCACCGCCTCATCTGACACCAGAACAACGTTCTATACAACTTGAGGGAACAGGCAACAGGGAACGGGCAACAGGGAATGACAAATTGGATCTCTTACCAACACACAGGGAAGAGGAAATAGAAAAAACTGTTGCCTGTTCCCCATTACCTGTTCCCTATCTTTTACAAAATAAACCACAGGTACAAACCCATGACTTTAACCAACGACAACAACCCAACACAGATACAGTTGCTAACCGAGAAGATAGAGCAATTGACCCAGAGAATCGAGCAGTTACAAACCAACAGCCAGCAGATGAGCGAGCTAATCAAGTTATTAGAAACGAGTCAAACCGAGAAACTAACCGAGATGAGTGCGAGTCACGCGAATTTCTTGCAGCAATTAACCGAGATGCTGAACTCGAAAAAGTCTTCGAGCATGGAGACGATATTGCAGGAATTAACCAAAGCTCTACAGATGATGGGCTTCGAGGTCAACGAACAGAGAAACTCTCAAGACAAATTAACGGACAAGATTCAACAATTTTTAATAGAGAAACAAATTATGTCCATTCTTCACAACCAGCCACCAGACAACTCTTAAATACAATCTCTGATTATATTGAGCAATCAGCTATCGAGTCTGCTTTAACCCAAACAATATTAGGGCTAACAGAACAACTTTCTCAATCTCATCAACAACTTGTTGCATCTAAGACTACATTCAATGACTTTGAAACAGCCTTGATTCAAGAGTTGCAATCTCATGCACAAAACAAAGCAATTCTGTCAATCTCTGATTATATTGAACAATCAGCTATCGAGTCTGCTTTGACCCAAACAATATTAGGATTAACAGAACAACTTTCTCAATCTCATCAACAACTTCTTGCATCTAAGACTACATTCAATGACTTTGATGAAGCAGTTACGGCTGAGTTGCAATCTCATGCACAAAACAAAGCCATTCTGTCAATCTCTGATTATATTGAGCAATCAACTGTCGAGTCTGCTTTAACCCAAACAATATTAGGGCTAACAGAACAACTTTCTCAATCTCATCAACAACTTGTTGCATCTAAGACTACATTCAATGACTTTGAAACAGCCTTGATTCAAGAGTTGCAATCTCATGCACAAAACAAAGCAATTCTGTCAATCTCTGATTATATTGAACAATCAGCTATCGAGTCTGCTTTGACCCAAACAATATTAGGATTAACAGAACAACTTTCTCAATCTCATCAACAACTTCTTGCATCTAAGACTACATTCAATGACTTTGATGAAGCAGTTACGGCTGAGTTGCAATCTCATGCACAAAACAAAGCCATTCTGTCAATCTCTGATTATATTGAGCAATCAACTGTCGAGTCTGCTTTAACCCAAACAATATTAGGGCTAACAGAACAACTTTCTCAATCTCATCAACAACTTGTTGCATCTAAGACTACATTCAATGACTTTGAAACAGCCTTGATTCAAGAGTTGCAATCTCATGCACAAAACAAAGCAATTCTGTCAATCTCTGATTATATTGAACAATCAGCTATCGAGTCTGCTTTGACCCAAACAATATTAGGATTAACAGAACAACTTTCTCAATCTCATCAACAACTTCTTGCATCTAAGACTACATTCAATGACTTTGATGAAGCAGTTACGGCTGAGTTGCAATCTCATGCACAAAACAAAGCCATTCTGTCAATCTCTGATTATATTGAGCAATCAGCTATCGAGTCTGCTTTAGCCCAAGCAGTATTAGGATTGACAGAACAACTTTCTCAGTCTCATCAACAACTTGTTGCATCTAAGACTACATTCAATGACTTTGAAACAGCATTGACAACTGAGTTGCAATCTCATGTAAAGAAGAGAGCTATTTTATCCACCTCTAACTCTGTTGAGCAATCAGCTACTGAGTCAACCTTAGCTAAAACATTACTAGCAGAATTAAAGTTGCATCTCAAACAGATGATTCAGGGTTTAGATATTGAAAGATTGGCAGAAGTAGTTATGGAAGTAGGAAAATATGTCAAAGGTGAAAAGGTAACAGGAGCAAAGGTCAGCGAGTTATTTACGAGTGTTACAACTGATGCAAAAGTATTGACTTTTGAGGAAAAAATGAACATCGTTAGGCAACTGATTAGAGATGACAAACCATTGATTCTGAAGAGATTGAAAATAAATCCTCAACAGTCAGATGACAACGGGGAGCAGATCCGGTTTCGGCGCTAACTAATCAAGCCGCCAAAGGCGGCAAGGCAGAAGGCAGGAGGCAGAAGGCAGAAGGAACACCTCTCCCATGAAGGGAAGAGGTAAGTGCTACGGACACATCTTTTTTTGTGCTGTGCATCGCACTTCGTGCCGCTTCGCTAACGAAAAGAGTATTCCTACTTTTTCGCCAACAAGGGGCGAGGTTTGTACCTTTTCTTCCTTCTTCCTTCTGCCCTCTGCCCTCTGCCTCCTGCCTTTCTTCTATCAATTGGAAATGAAAATTAAGACTTACCACTTATTGTTATTCCCACTATTTTTAACTGCTTATTTAAGACAAAATTTACTAGTTTCTGACCGCTTACTAAGATTATTTTATTGGAGCGACGAATCAACTGTTTTGACAACTGTCCAGTTATGCCAGTATGCACGAAGAATCCACCACTGGCTCTTTCATGCTCAATACAAGACAGAAAATCTTTGATGTGTTCTGCATTAATGTGATTAGTGTAGCGTTTAACCTGGATTACATAGAGCTTTCCCAAAATTAATACGCGACCGTCTATACCGCCGTCACCAGTGTACCGAAAGTTGCGTTGGATTTGCCAGCCCTGTTCAAGGCAGCAAGTAAGTACCAACTCTTCAAAAACGTAAGGTGATATCCTACGCAGTGTGGCGATTACTACTGGTAATTTAACGATGGGAGTTTTGCTCCAAAGCCGTTGCAGCACTTGAGAGGCGTACTGAATATTTGCCTGCTTTTTAAGCTTTTTAGCTAATCTAACCCTTCGCGTTGTTGCTTTGCTTAGTGGTAACTGCTTTTTAAAATTTTTAGCTAAGAGAGCCTTTTGCGTTGGTGCTGGGCTTTGTCGTACAAAATTTTGAGGTGAAATTGACGACGCTTTTGTACTCTTGGCTGGTAATTGGTCAGGTTTAAAATCTTGGGAGCGATACTTTGGTTCTGGACTTGAAGGTGGAAAAAAAACAAACAGCCAACTTAGAAAAATTATCCCACCCAGTGCAAACAACAAGCAAACAATTAGTATCATTTTCACGCTTCCCTTTGATCATGGAACAGGGGGGCAGGGGAGAGTTCAACGTGCCTTGTTCTTTTCCCTCTACCCCTCTGCCCCTCTGCCCCTCAAGCATCCTTCCCCTCAAGCTTGTGAGAAATGCGGGCTTATCTGTGCATATTTCTAAATTGTGATTCTTGTTGAGAATCCTGCTGAATTTGATGATGCATATTAACAACAGATTGAACCTTATCAAGTGCCTGTAACTGTTGGTCACTTACGTTAGGTGATAAAACTCCGTCAGTGAGAACAGGCTCGCCGTTTTTGGCACGAACGATTACATTCTCGCCAAGACGTTCAAAATCAAAAGTTGTACTTTTGAAACTCTTGGAACCATCGGGGTTATTTGTGCCCAAGATATTTAGCAGTGCTTTAACGCTTTCTTCAACTACTTTACCTTTAACATCCTTAACAGCATCTCGTAGTTCAGTTCGAGTATTGTCAATAGCTGACTTGACACCCATAAGGCTTTGATCAACAGTGTTTTTAACACCGTCTACCTGTGTACGTAACTCTTGAGTTAAATTCCCAATTTGTTGATTGAATTCATCCCTGACATTATCTGTGTTTTCTCTGACTTCATCTAGTCGGTTAGTAACTTGTTGCTCTATGTGAGCTTTCATCTGTGCAATTTCTTTTCTAAGCTTGGTGACTTCAGGGGTCAGCGCATCTTTAATCTGCTCAAATACATTTTTAGCCGTTTTCTTTACCTGACGTTCAACTGACCCAACCCAGTTTTGGAGTTTAGTATTTTGAACTTGTGGTAAAAACCGTTCATTTACTTGGGACAAAGCTTTTTGGGTGTTCTCAATCAACTGTTGTTGCTTTTCTAAAGACTTGCCCATTTCGCTAACTTGAGCAGCCAGTTCTGACAAGGATTCAGATGTTTGTTCATTTTTTTTGAGACTGTCAACAAGTTTTTGTTGCGACTCTAGTTTAGATTGCAAAACAGCCACTTGTTTTTGTAAAGCTTCTACACTGTAGATTCGCTCATTACTTACAACTTTATTTTTCGGTGATGGGGGAGCTAAACCTAATTTGTCAGTCAGTACTTCTCCATTTTTAATATGGAATACTTTTTCATTGCCAATTTTAATAGAAATTGCACCTTGAGAATTTTTCGGGTCAGACAGAGCTTTTTTTAAGTTCTCTACTATCGTTGGTGTTAATAAGTTTTTCGAGGGAGATTCTCCCAATGTTCCTTGATAAACTTTGCTAGAGCTAGAGTAAATAGAAACATCCTTGCTGGGATCTAATCCTTTTTCTTTAGCTTTCGCATGGATGAGTTTGAGGAGAGATTCTAAAATGTCTAAATAATCTCGCTTAATTTCTTTCGCTTCACCATCATCAATCATTATTTTCGCCTTTGAGAATTGACTGTATTAACAGTTCAGGATTAATCGCTACTTCTGGCAAAACTATCCCACCGAGTTTATTAAGAACCTGTCTTCCTTCAACTTCAATGTAAGCAAATTCTCCATCGATCATCACTGTTATCGATGATGTATTTTTTTCAGCGCGAGATGGGACATAATCTTTCAGGACACCATTTAACACAAAAATGTTGGCATCATCTGCATCGCTACTATAGACTTCAAGGCACTCAGGAAGATAGTTAGCATCAAAAGGCAAGTTATCCCAACTATCAGCAGTGTTTAAAATTTCGCTTGGATATTTATCTGCGAGGGCTGCTATATCAGGAGGGAGTTTTGCAATTTGTTTTCTATCATAATCAGAGAACGGGTAAAACTTACTTGATGACATGAATTTTATCCAGAGAACAGGGAACAGGGAACAGGGAACAGGGAACAGGGAACAGAATTTATTGTTGTAGCTTTTTAATAAGAGCAATAATCATCCGGCTCTCTTCTCGTAGTAAAAGGATAATTGATTCTATGTCAGTTTGGCTACATAATCCTACTCTCTGAGATAAAATAATATGTGTTTCTAATTCGTTAAGTGAACCTTGGGCAATGTTAAGAAATCTTATATACTCAGCCGTTGATCTTCTTCCATAGCCTTCTGCTATGTTAGCTGGAATAGATGCCGCAGACCTTCTGATTTGTTGTACCATTCCATACAACTCATCTTTAGGAAAGAGTTTGGTCAAAAAATAGCATTTCTCAGCTATATCTATCCCTTTTTGCCAAATCTTTAAGTCTTTAAAATCATTAATTTCTGACATATAAAGCCTTCATTTATTACTAATTTTTTCTATTCTCTGTTCCCTGTTCCCTGTTCCCTTTTTCTTGCCTAAATCAGGCTTGCATATTCTGATAGCTGCTCTTGAGTTTCTATTAAAGGCAACAATTTTAATGCCTCTGCCCGACGAATTCTCATTTCTTCATCTGCTGGAGGTTTCAAAATAGACTTCATGGCTAATGACTTTTGGAATTTATACCAAGCTTTTACACTCGCCGCTTCCGAATTAATCTCATGTTGAGGAATATGAATATTTTGCAAGATTGGTATACTTATCTGTCCGCGAGAACGAAACCCTGGACTAATAATTACGGCTTTACCTTCTGGTAATGTATTAAATTGGTTGATATCAAATAACTTGCGAGTACTGTTTTGGTCAGAATTAGAAATACTTGCTCCTCCTTTTCCTCCTGATGAACGGGAACGTTGCTTGTATTTAATCTCTTCATCACCTAAGAACTTACTAAAACGTTCTGCTGCTACATCATCTTGAGGGTTAAAGAATGCTTTGGTAGCACATCCTCCAAATATGGCATTTGTTGTATTTTCTCCATAAGATTCAATTAGCATTGAGAGATTTTGTAAACCTAAGATAGAAATTAGTCCATCCTCCCGGTTTTGGTTCAACCAATCCACCAAGGCTGGTAAATATAATGTTGGTAATTCATCAATCCCAAGCACAAGAGGACAAGCGCGTTTATAGGCGACATTTCTACTTATTATTAAATGCAGAATGGAGACAAGCAACGGTGCAATTACATCACGCTTTTCTTTGTTCATCCCAAAAATCACCATCTGCCGTCCTTTCAAGTCCAGTGGAATATTGGTTTTTCCGCAGAAAGCTGCCAATGCTGCCGGAACCATAAATCGGCTGAACAATCCGCTTGCTGTTCCCACAATGCTAGCTGCTGTTTCTGGGCTACCAGCTACAGATACAAACTGGGCGAAAGCTTCCCTAACCATGAAATTCAGATTTTCTGCTTGTTCCATGCGTTTGACTAGCTTCGGTAATCCCCAGCAATTCTCATTTTGAAATAAATGGAGTATTAACCCCCATTTTGAAATTCAAAATATAGTACAAAATAACTAGTTTTCCGGGAGAGGTGATGCTTGTGGCGAGGGAAGCTATCGCTTAAAAAACAATTTGACCGATTGATTGAGTATAAATACTCAATTCATTGGCGGGAATTGGCTGACAACGAAAAGGGGAAATCGAGCAAAAAAGTTCTGTTTTGAGAAAAGAGAACTCAAACGAAATAAAAATTTATAACTGTTGTCATCTCAGGTAAAATTGGTGAGTTAAAAATCCACTTCTCGCGTCAAATTATTTCAAGATGGCTCAAAAAGCGGCGACCATAGAAATTTCTGAATTAATGCAATTTTTACGGTCATTATTACATGACTTACCCGATGAGAGGAAACCTGGAAATAATACGAAATATCAGGTAGAAGATGCAGTGATGGCTGCATTTTCAGTTTTTTTTACTCAGTCAGCGTCTTTTTTAGATCATCAACGTTTAATGAATAGCAATAAGGGAAAAAATAATGCTGAAAGTTTATTTTCAATTGAGGCAATCCCTAGTGATAATCAAATAAGAACTTTATTAGATCCAGTGCCAGCCAGTACTATCTTTATGGCTTTTCAAAAAGTCTATCAATGGTTAGAGTCAAAGGGAGTTTTGAAAAAGTTTCTCTACTTAGATGGAGAAATTTTAGTGGCTTTAGATGGCACAGAATATTTCTCATCAAAGAAAATTAATTGTCCTCATTGTAACTATCGTAATCATCGAAATGGAACTACAACCTATTTTCATGGTTGTGTCACACCTGTTGTGGTTTCTCCTAATCAAAAACAAGTAATTAACTTAGAACCAGAATTTATTAAAAAACAAGATGGACATCAAAAACAAGACTGTGAAAATGCGGCTGTTAAAAGATGGTTAAATAAGAATCATAAAAGTAAGTATGGTCATCCTGTAACCCTTCTAGGGGATGACTTATATTCTCATGAACCTGTTTGTGATTTAGCACTAAAGCAAGGCTATAATTTTATTTTTGTTTGTCTGGAAACGTCACATAAAACTTTGTATGAATGGCTAGAATTTTTAGAAGCCAGTGGGGAAGTTACAACCACTGAAAAGAAACAATGGGATGGGCGAAAAAAATTAATTTACCGTTATCGGTATGCTTCTAGAGTTCCTTTAAAGAATGGGGATTCAAGCCTTGAAGCTAATTGGTGTGAAGTAACTGTTATTAATGAGAAAACACAGAAAGTTATCTACAAAAATAACTGGATCACTAATCATAAAATTACTGAAAACAATGTTGAAGAAATTGTCAAAGCTGGACGCAGTAGATGGAAAGTTGAGAATGAAGGTAATAACGTACTAAAAAATCATGGTTATAATTTAGAGCATAATTTTGGTCATGGTAAAAATCATTTGTGCGAGTTATTACTGTCTTTAAATTTACTAGCTTTTTTATTTCATACTGTTTTAGATTTAGCCAATCATACCTATCAAAAAGTTCGTGAGTTATTAGTAACTCGGACTAGTTTTTTTAATGATATTCGTACCTTATTAAAATTTATTTGGTTTCAAGACTGGTCGGAGTTTTTCTTATTTATTATTACCGAATATGTCCCGACCACAAAAGGAAATTCTAGTTGAAAATGTCAAACATTTGAGAGGAGGTAAAGACTATTAATTGAGAAGTTTTACAAAGTGGGTCTAAATTTCAGCTATATTTACTAAGTTGAAATCGATTTTTCATGGGCAGATTTTTAAAATTTTTTCTCTTGAGTCAAGTTATTATGATTATCTTTCAAAAAATCATAATTACACAGAACTTGTCTATGCAAACGAAAGAACTTTATCTTCTTTTGTTTTCAAAATGAGAATTGCTGGGTAATCCCAAAATCGCTTGGCACATCATGATATCTGGGTAAGCAGTTCCCTTCGCCAACATGAAAACAGCTTGTACTAGCTGATCTCCGGCATTCGTGAAGAAGCTGTTTCCTGAATCTTTTTCACCGAGTTGAAAGTTGCGGTTGAGAGTGATAGCAAGCTGCCGCGCCATTTCCGAGTCTTCGTTACTACGAAGAAAATCTATTGGATTGGCGATCGCAGATTCTGGAAATCCTGGGGCTAAGACGGTGACTTTATAACCACGTTCGAGTGCATACCCCGCGAGTATTGGGGCTTGTCCTTTAGATGCGGCTGTGGCTGATTCCTGCTCTGCATACTTAAAATCATAAAGTGCTAAGGGGAATCCTTGATCTATTGCTGAACGAATCAACGGATTAATCATTGAAAATGATTTTCCACAACCTGGGCCACCACAAACGAAAATCCCCCGTTGTGCGTCTGGTAAGTAAAGGGTTACTGGATCTTCGGGAATGCACGTTTTCCTGATGCCATTGACAATTTCACTTTTTATATTCTTGGGAGTGCCGACGTACAGAGACACACGATTATGTTTACGTTTATTTATTTGTTTGCACGCAAGTTTACGGGCTGCTGTCTTCTCTGCTGTTCCACCCCACCTTGCAGTTGCTAGTTTAGCTTTACCCCTTTTGCCATCTATGTATTTGGCTACCACAATCACCGCACCACAGGCCAGTAACCCCAGCCCTGCGGGTGAGATTAGTGCAGAAGAGAGTCCTGGTGGAATGAATTGGTTCGCATTGACTTGCGTGTTGGTCGTTGTCATTGTCCGCTCCCCACAATAACTAACCCATTCTCTTTAACTCCAAGCCAGGGCACTGGCCCAATAAAATAGGGCGTACAAGTTTTTTGCATAAAAGGAGGACGCACACAGATTCGGAAGAACAACCCAAAGTCTGCTGTACCAGATGATTCATTCACTCCGGTCAATGCAACCTTGAATCCACTACCATATACCAACCGTCCTGTCGGTTCCTTCCCGGAATTGACCGCAGCCAAGAAACCATAACCACCTTTTACCTGCTGTGATGACCCAGAAGCCCAACGCTTTCCATATAATGTACCCTCTGAACCTGAGAAATCGCCCATTTCTAGATATGAGCATTCTTTACCAGCAGCACAAGCAGTAGGTACAGTTTTATCGCCCCTTATTACACTGCCAGAGATAAAATAATTATTCCCAACTCTTGCATCACCTCTTTCAGAAGTACCAAGAACTACAGAAGCAATTCCCACAACACTAACACCAGAATTAATTGGTTGGGGCATCTTATCGAAGGGTACTTGATTTAATCCAGGGACTTGGTTAATATAACTTTGCTGCCAAGACTTGAATTTTCCCAAGGAAGTTGATGTTAATCCTGGTATAGAGTTTAACGAGTACTTGCTTAAATCAAGTTTACCTAAAGGGAGATTCGCTGCTTCCGGGTTTAACCGTAAAATTTGAGAAATGTTTCCACCACTTAATACCCTATTTCTAGACAATAAGGCGGCTATTGGTGGGACTTTTTGAAGGCTTAAGTTTCCTAAACTAGGGATGGACTTAACTAGTGATGCTGGTGTCTGCCATTGCATTAATCCAAAATCTTTTAGTGTCAGTTTGTTATTATTTGGTGCGATTGAACTTATCGATTTCAGGCTCAAACTGGACATTTTAAATGCATCATCCGTATCACCCAGCATCACAACAGAATCAACTTTTTGTCCTGCTGACCAGGAACGTGACGGGTCATATCCAAATAGCGAGATGAGATTCTGTGGAATGCTTAGATATCCCGGTTCTTGCACAGGCGGGAGATTATCCCATGTAATTCGTGACCAGTCTGGAGCCTGAACAAGATATTGACCTTGCGAATAGGTAATTGTCGGAGTTTCAGCCTTTGATGGAGCAGGGAAGACAAATGGAATTAAAGACATAGCTGTTAATAAATATTCTTTCAACTTCATTTGATCTCCTGATTAATTAACTAATAAAGCCGATAATTATCTGAGTAAAAAAGGGCAAAGCATTATTTTTGCCCCCACTGAATTAACTGATTAAAAACTTCCTCCTTAACACCAGAACGCGAAATAGCTTCTTCTTTTCTCTTACCCTGACGTAGTAATTTAATCGCATCCTGAGCTTTTTTCCAAGTTATTGAACCCTCCTTAATTTGACCATTACTATGAGCGATCGCTAAACCATAAACAAGAGCATTAGCATCATTTCTTGGTAAAGCCCTACCAGGTAATATAGAGTTTATAGTTGCTGCTGTTGGTTGCGGTATTGTTGCTGGCGTTGGTATCCTATCTAAGGTAGTTGGGACTACTTCCGGTTTAATGGCTACAGGTACTACAGGTAACGGACGGGCCGAATCTGGTTTAATCACCAGACTAGTGTAAGATGGACTTCCTGTAGCAGGAATTAATTTAAATTGGTATTGTTTTTGTCCCTCTGACCCACTAGTAATAATGGTTATTTGTGTATTTCCATCCGAAGAAGAAGTTAAATTAGCGAACTTAATTGGTGTGATTTGCCGCAAGAATAAAACCGTCGCATTTCCTTGACTGCAATTTAAATCATTAGAGTTATCATTACTTTTCTGACACAAGCTTCCGTTTGAGGTAAAAGTAATTCTAGAGGGGTCGCCAATCCAGACTTGCTTGATAACTTCTCCAGTAGACATCAAATTAATCGTCAGTCCATAACCTTTCCAAATTTTCAGTTCCAGGAAATTAGAATCAACATCTTGATAATAAACAGTTCTAACACTTCCAGCTAAAACCTGATGAGAGTTTATTAACAATAATGTTGCAGCTAGGGCTAGAATCTTTTTCATAACGAAATCGTTTGATTAACGAATATCTGTACTGTCTGACCAGCATCAATCACGAACACTTTTTCTTGGCTATTTAATTGCCCAGAGCGACTTTGATTAGATGCTTTAATACCTTCGAGAATATTGTTAAATACACCTTCACCAAAAGCAGAAGTGATATTTTTATCATCATTAGTAGTTGTACTACTAGAAAATCCATTAGAACTAATGTTAGTCTGACTTGTTGGGCGATTCTGGATCTCAGCAGCCTTGGCAACCCCGGCAATTACGGACGACATCAAATCACTTCCTAAATTACTACCTTTGCGAGATTCACCTTTTAGAAAACTGCCGTTTTTAGACATGATTAAAACAGCGTTTTCTGGCAGTTTCTTTTCTTGGGCGTTCCCATCGGAATTAATTAAAACTGAAACCCCACGCAATTGGGCAAATCCTGAGCCATTTGAATTAGTCAATTGAGCTACCAGATAAGATCCCGTGGGTAACACTTCACTACCATCTGATGCTTTCAATGGAAGGGATATCTTAATCAGGTAATTTTGACCGATATCATCATTAGTCCCCCAAAATATTGGTGTCTCTAACCGTCCTTCTGTAGTACTACCAACTAAAATACGCTTTGTATTATAATCAGTTGTTTGTGCAGTAGTTTGATTTTTAACTTCTGTACTTGACCCTATTCCCCCTTTTATCCCACTAGGGTTTAATTGTTCATCATCAGAGTTGACTGAACTACTGAAACTACCAACGTTTGCAACAGCAAGCCATTGTTGCATCGGATCTAATTGTTGAGTTTTTACAGCCGAACTTGCATTGGGGATTACTCGTGCTACTTGTTTTGGTTGAGGTTGAGGTTGAGAAACTGGCAACGAACGTCTAGTCGGCGTATTAATTCTAGGTGGAGAGGGATTTCTAGTAACTGTTACTGGTTGTGTACGCTGGGGTATTGTTCTTGTTGGTGGTGGAGGAGCTACCGGGACAGGTGTGAATGTAGGACTAGGTGTTGGTGTTGCTTCTGCTTCTGCTTGTGCTTTTTGATCGCGGATTTTCTTAAATTCCACATTCTGGCTAGTCAAAGCTAAAGCTGTTTTATTTTGTCCAGTCTCATCCTTGACTGGTTCTTCTATTGTTTCAAGATTTATTTTTGGTGATTCTATTTTTCTAGGAGAAAAGTTCAGGGCATTCATGGAACCATTAATTAGTCCGCCAACAATCATTATAAAAACAAGTATTATCCCACCGATCACAGCCATCTTTAAAAGTGGGTTTTGCGGAATTGTACGAGTAGTTGTGATTTCTTCTGGTTCAGGAGCTTCTGTATCAGCTAAGGATTCAAGCTGAATACTTACCCCATTCATCGCAGCGAAATCTTTATCTTTCTTATCCAAAGAATCTGGGTTCGCTGTGTCTGACTGCTCTTGTGCTAAAAGTTCTGCTGGCTCTTCTTCTTGGGGAACGTTTCTTTTATTTACTGCTGGTGATTCTTGCGTTTGTGTCATAAATTCAAATCTTGAATTTTATATATTTCTAAACCTGCTTTGCGGACACGATAAGCTGTTTGTTGAAACTCAGATGAAATCTGCGGTAATGTCGGTGTGTCTATCACTCTCACAAAAACACTTTTGTTAAACCCTATTGGTTCTCCAACCATATTATTACCCTGAAAAACTATTACTTCCCCTACCATATCTACTTGAAACTTACCTGGGTTTACTTTTTTAGGTTCGCTAAGTAAACTGATTTTTAAAATTGATTGAGTCGTACCATTAAATACATCTGGTGGTGTAAGATTTCCTATTTCTTTCAGAAACTCAGCACGGAAATCTTCTGATAACGCAAACCCTGTAGCCCATACATTCGTTGTAATTTTGCTATTCCCTGTTTGCACACCCGCATCAAGCTTTAATTTTTTACTAGGGTCTGCATCGTAGTCATCAGTCACTTTTGGCAGTGTATTCCAACTCAATAGCCCTGTCATTGTTTGCCCGACAAAATACCTGATGGCTCCAGGCGTTCTCGACTCACTATGCATCGCGCTAACTCTTATAGATTCTCCATCATTTAATTCTACTAATGTCGGTGCTTTCGAGTTAGCTATAGTTCCCACTCTCGCAAAATTTATTATTTCTATTAACAGTAGTAGGCTCAGTAATACTGCATTCCCTATCAAAAATATTGGCGTAAAATTTAATTCTTTTTTTTCTAGTAGCCTCATTTTCTTAATCCCACAGAGAATTTAATTCCACTAGTAAAAGCTGTGAATACTGACATTCCCCCTCCTGTACCAATGGCTACTGCAAGTAATGGCGAAAAAATTGCTTGTATTAGTTGCATCAACAATGGATTGCTTGAAGGTTTGTCAACTATCGCACTCGCAACTATACCTACTATTATCGAGTATGAAATTAGTATTAGTGTCAAACCTAGCCAACCGGACAACCACGCATAAAGGGGCTTGCTTTCAAAAGGCAGCAAAGACAATACCAAGAATATAGGTGCAACGTAAGCAACTAGCAAAAAGGATAATTGCACTATATATTGGAAACCTGCGGACAAACCACTCAGGATCACATAAACAAGACCTTGAATTGCACTATTGACAAGTTCCCCACCAATATCCAAAGGGTTCCAGCTTCCCGAACCTGAACCAGTTCCCCTTTTCTCTCTGGCTTTGCGCGCGTCTGATTGAGCTTTTTCTATATTTTCTTTGATGCAAGTTTGTCTAGGATTTGTTGTGTTACCGTTACTATCTGTTTGAGAAGTTTCAAGTTTTTCACATTTAGCCAAAGCTGTCTGTGTAGCTAAAATGAAACTCTGATCGGCATTCACATTCCTGATAGCGTCTTTTAGCTTTACACCATTTCTAGTAATACTTAAAATACTTCTATTTAAAGTTACAGATACATCTTTTAGAGCGATTGTGGTATTAGCCAATAAAAAACCATTGTTAGTCAGCATTACAATTACTAACAATGGAAAAACCATTTCATTTACAAAATTGTAAGAAAAACCTTCTTCAGCGAACTTTCTATACCAACCCAAGGAGGCAAAACTGACTAAAACTACTGCAACCAACATTGATACAGCCACAACAGCCGTATAAATAGAACTTGTCCCAGATGCTAGCTCTGTCCAATCATTAGCAAAAGATTTGACAATCAAATCTGCCCCATCAATAGCACCATCAACGATCTCACCTGAATTACTAGTACCCGTATTTTGTCCAGGTTGCTGTCCAGTTGATTGAGCCAAAATAATAGTTAAAAGCATTTTATTTAATCAGCTATTTTTACCAAAAGGGGGAAGAGGAAATGGGGGAAAGGAAAAGAATTAAAGATAATAATTCAGCACTCAGAAGTCAGGAGTCAGCAATCAAGACGCTCTCTACGAGACGCTAATGTGTAGCTTGCTTCCCCATTCCCCATTCCCCCTTCCCCCTTCCCCCTCTTTATTGATTTTCCCAAAAAGCATCATTGACGGCAGCAGATTCTAATATTTGTCTAGCTGCTGCATTAGATTCTTGCTGCTCAAGTCTTGCTTGTTCATCCATACGGTTAGAAATATCGGCAAGATTAATATTTGCAGCCGCTAATGAACGGGATTGTTTCTGAGCTTCTGCATGAATTGATTTGCTAACCACAGCCGTTTGGAAATTTTGGACAGCTATCTTTTTTAAGATATCTTGGGTGATAACATCCTGCTGGGCAGCATCAGCATTATCCGAAGATTGCAAAATCGCATCATTGGTTATTTGGGCTTCTTGAGCTTGTACTCTTTGACCTTCTCCACCTAATACTGATTGAGATTGACCGCGAGTGTATTGCTGGTTCCATTCTCTAATCGCATCCTTGGCTTGAATCCGAGGGTCTAATACTAGTAATTCAGTTTCTTGCTTTTGTAAAACTTTCTCAATGTTCTTGCCAGCTTTTAAAGGATCGGGAATACCTAAATCACCTACACTAGATTCAATTGCCTGATTTAATTCCGCTTCCAGCTTTCCTACTGCTTTAGTAAATTCTTTTTGATAGCTATTTATGTAAGTTTGTAAGCTATTGTAAATCTCTTGAAATTGCAGCAAAAAAGATTGATTTGAATTATTGTTAGATTGTCCACTGGCTGCATTGGTTGCATTGGCTGGAATACTAGAAAAATAAATCTGAACTACTACCCCTGAGATCGCGATCAACTGGTTGAAATTCTTCATATAAATTCTCCAAGCGAACTACAAAAGGTTTTTTTGCACAGGATGAACTAACAGTTGCTTGTTGATTTTTCAAATCAAAAGAAACAGCTTTAACCAGTAATGACTCTGGAGGGTTTTTGCCGTTTTTCAATAAACTTTTAAAAAAACCGTTGTCATAAACCAGAGTATTTGCTGGAAGAGTGGAAACAGGCTTGTTGTAAAGCAAAAGATATCTACTGTCTACTTCGTATTCAGAATTTATTCCAGGTTGCTCTAGTCCCGGATTCACTATATTATTGTATTTGAGATTTCTCAAGCTCGGACTACGTTTAACTGCATCCTCTCCCATTTCTATATACACTTTACAATTATTTTCTTGACCAGCAATAAACTTCTCATATTTCGCTTGCTTGTCTTTCCATACTTGAAAACTCCCAATTGATACTACACCTGCCAATATTGCCAGTAAAATCTTGTTTTGAATTGCTGATGTAAGGATTTTCATAATGGTTTCCCTTGCTTAATGCACTCAACATAATACTTAGAAAATTCTGCTACCCAAGTGAACTTATCATTGTAAATTTTTTTAAACTTGTCTCGTGATTCTTGCTCCTCCCTACCATTCACAACCAAACCCAAAAGGGGAGATGAAGGATAATAACGGCATCTTATATATTTATTGTTGTAGTCCAACAGCCATAACGTATATAGCTGTTGGATGTTTGGCATGAAAGTTTCATTTACATCTATAATTTCTCTCGGCATACCAAGCAATTCCGAAAAACTTCTCGCTGCCCCAGGGACAATTCGCCCGATTAATCGACAAGGCATATTTTGTAATATTTGTTCCCCTGCTTCTGATTTGGCAATCGAAATCACATCTTGAGCAGCTAGAGCAATGCGACATCCTGATTTCCGAGCCGTAGCACATTTACGGCCTACTAACCGAGATAACGACGGGAACCGTAGCAATACACTCGCCTCATCCATGAAAAACATACTGTTTGTCGATGATAGTGATTGTCTCGATGCCGCAATATACGCTGACATCCCGAACACCTCTGCTTCTCTATCTGATTGCAGATTCGTTAATGCAAACGTAATTAGCTTGCTGTCTGTTTGGAAAGTTGAAGGTTTACAAATTGCATTTCCTATTGAGCTTGCTTGCCAGTACTGTAGTCGTAAGCGTATATAATTGAGCGCCTTATCAACATTCTCATCCTCATAGCCTAAATCAATACAATCGGCACAAAAAAACTGTTCCATATCAACTAGAGTCGGCGTGTTATCCCACTCTGGGGTTCCGATTCCTGCTGAGTGTGCCAACTCAAAACGTCGTTCAATATCTGGATTCTCGTAAAAAGCTTTTGTCCCTAAAGGTATCAACGATTCTATTGTTTGAGCAAGGAACCCCTCAAACTGCTGTGAACCCAGAACCAACTGCAACACTATTAGATTTACATCATTGCGATGTGCTTTTACCCTGTCTTCTCTTTGTTCTAATGGGATTTTTGATAAATCTAGCGGCTGAACAATATTATTTGATTGTCTGGAGATATCAAAGTAGAATCCGTTGTAGTATGGCGTAAAATCTCCGAAGGTTCCTGAACCGTCATCGTTTGGCAAATCTATAATTAATACCGACATATCTTTTGCCAAGCACTCCGCAATAATTGACGATACTAATACTGATTTCCCACTCCCTGTAGTCCCAATAATCATTACATTTTTCGTTTTTGAGAAATCTATCCAAACTGATGAGTGCCCTTCATCTGCAATCAATTCAAAGCCTTTTTCATCGGCTTTCATATTCTGTATTACTGGCGTTAATCCGATTATCTCGCTCGTGAAAAATGTTGTCCGTCTGTTGTAAGGGCTGGTTAGTTGGGGTTTTTGTTTTATCAGTAAAGTATCTAACCAGATAGACCATGCATACTGGGTTTCACGTATTAACTCCGTTGGCTGATTTATATAACCTGAAATCAGTCTGCAAGCATCATCAATTTCTTCTAAGGAGTTGCGGTATACAAGAACAATTAATGCTAGATTTTCTGGCGTGTCACCTGTGTATAACTGCTTTTGGGCGTTTACAGACCATTCAGTATTAATCTGTGATGCTACGTCTATAGTTTTTTTGCTGGCACTAATTTCCGCATGACGCGAACGCCTAGTTATTAACTGTTGAGTTAGCCTAGTCAGTTTTTGATCGGCTGGGCTGATTTCTGTGATGATTTCAACATCATAAATCACTTCACGCGAAAACACATTCCATAAAAAGCGCACCTGATCCCTTGTAGAAGCAAATGCTTCTGGTTTTTGAGCCAGCGTCATCACTCCTACATATTTTTTCTCTTTATTTTTACTTGGTAGGCATACCCATTGCCTATCAGCGTAGGGAATCCCATTGTTTAAAAGTACTGAAGTCGCGTGTAATTGGTCAATATATTGTGATTTTAATGGTGACGCTTCGTTAATTTCTTCCCTCAAACCCGATTCATCAAATACTAGTGTATGTGGCACTTTTACACTTTTCGCTCCCAGGCAATAAGTTAAATCATTCCATAGCTCCTTTTCTGTTTTCGGTGATGGGAATAATTTCATTTCAGATAATATCTGCTGATGTCTCAATGATACATTTATTGCTTTTTCCAGAATCTGGATTAAATTTTTCTTTGTCAGTTCAGTTGCCCCCGTTGGTGTAAACCGACGCTGTAAAAAATTCGCCAGCTTCACTATCGCTCTATCTACAGCATCGCCTCCCTCTGTCCCTCCTGGTTTAATAGTGAAAGTTGTATAAATGTTCAATTTTATATTTTTACGCTGCCGTCGCCGCGACAGTTCTTGCATTCTCGCTACTTGCCCCCAATCCAGAAACTCACTTTCAGGAGATACTGGATTTGTTAATCTCTCTCGATATGCTTCAAATACTTCTGATTCATTACATAAAGAAGACCAGCGAAAAGTAAATTTTTCTCCCTGGGGAATTTCTTTGCAACCATTCTCAAAAGCTTTCGCTATCGCTTCTACTTGTTCATCCGAATTAAACAACGGATGAAACCCTGTGCAGCTATATCCAAATACTAATTGTAAAGTATTATTCGTGTCACTTACTTGCTTTTTACTTAACAAATACGCCCCAATATTATAGCTGCCTTTTTTCAATCTAATTATTGTGGTCAAATCCAAAAAATCTTCAAAAGCCGATACTTTTTTGACATTTGGAGAATTCTTAATTTTCACCATGATTTAGGAATTTTTTTAGAGCCTGCTCTTTTCTTGTTTTGAGGAGAAGAGTATTTGACGTATCCTCTAGACCATATTGGAACACCTGGGAACACTCTAGACCAAAATAAATAAGGTCGTTTCCCTGATAAAACTAAAGCTGTAGCACTTACCCAAACACCTATCAATATGCTCCATATCATTCCTATGCCAAATAAGAATGCTATGAAAAAACCTACTCCAAACGAAACTAAAGAAATCGCAAACTGAAAACCCGTCAAAATCCCTATTGAGGCATTTTGACCTAAAGATTGATTAACTTGTTTAATTTGTGGTTGTTGTTTCATAAAATAGGGAATAGAGAACGGGCAATAGGGAACAGAATTAAGGATGAGAAAGGAGTGACTAAAAAGGAGGACTGGGAAGGCTGGAAAACATTTTCTTCCCCTGCTCTTTTAAAAAGACGTTCATTAAGTGTGTTCCCTGTTCCCTGTTCCCAGTTCCCTGTTCCCTTTTAATTAACAAGCTGCTGTGACACCAGCAAAAAGAATGTTTTGGGCGATGAATAACACCAAAGTCACAAAAAATATGCCTATAGGTTGTTGCACTATCTGCGTTACTTCTTGTCCGTCTCCCAGTGCATTAGCCACCTTCACTCCAGACGCTACGAAATAAACGAATAACATCACTGTTATTGCGGCGTTTATTACTGCGGGTAAGGCGTTAATAGAGGCATTTCCTGTAGCAGCTGCTGTTCCAAACATACACGTCAATGCAATTTGTGTTGGGTCAAATAGTCCAAACGCATGGGCTGGCATTGTTTGAAAAGCCACAATCAACGTTGTCCCAGCTGCATATATCTGATATTGGTATTTCAAACCTACTTTGCCAATCAGCTTGGCAATTACCTGATTCTTAGTTTTAGCTCTTTGGCGTGACCCGTGTTCGTTTCTATTACTTACCAAAACAATCGCTCCTTTGTTTGTCATAAATAGTCAGATAAGTCTAATTGTGTTACCTCGAAACTTAAGAGAAGAATACATTCGTCAGAATCAAGAGTATGGCGATTCATGTCCTTGGTTCCATAATTTATCCCTTCATCCAGAGAATAACTTTTGACATTACGCATCTATAACCGCTACTTAATATTAACGATTGCCAAAAAATAGCAGTGCCAAATTACAACACTAAAGTAGAATTTCTTTGAGATAAATATTCACCATATTTATTTTCTTTCTACTGTTAGTGACTGCATCATACTATCACATCAACTAAAGCTTGAGACAAACTTAACAAGCTTTTTTGTGAACTTTTTTCACAGGATGTAAGACAGAATTCAAAGATTATCGTCCTACTTTATTCAGTTATTCATTGATGAGCTTACTCAATAATTAATTTCTCTCTCTCTAATCAGCCTTTTGATTGTAGTTGATAGACTTGTACCCCAATCAGAGGCGATTTTCTCTAATCTTTCACGTTCAAACTCATCTAGATAAACTGGTAGAGAAGCTTTTTTCTTTTTGGAATTCTTCATAGATAACTTGTCTCTTACTTTTGACATATTATGCTGATTTATCGATTTTTTAAGCTAAATATTCTGACTTCTATAATGTTTTTATGATATTATTACAATATTACTTTATTCTCAGGTTATGCGATTACACCCATACTTGTAGGAGCATATTATAAGGGGAGTCAAATTATGCGTTCCAAGTCAAATAAACATAATTCTGCCAGTGTTACACTTCGCGTAGAACCAAAATATGTGAGTGATTTAAAGCTCTATTCACAGGTGGTTGGAAGAAATCAGTCTGAGATTCTGCGGGAATTACTTATATCTGCCCTCAACTCCATCCCTGAACATCAAAGAAGAGCTATGGAAATTATTGCTCAGTGTAGAACCTCTAACTAATTGCCAATTCTCACTTGTAGCTCTACTACAACCCTCCTAAGAAAGTGAGGGTTTTATTATTAGTTAAAGGGAAGGGAAAGGGAAAATTCCATCCTTTCCCCTTTACACCCGCGCCTCATCCCCAGGCCCCACCTGACCCTTTCCCCACAAATACCAAGAAGTCTATAGCATGAATCGCTTTGACAACATGAAAAACAAAGCGAAGCTTCAACTTACTCAAATACTTTACAATAGGTCTGAAACTGTCAATTCTTTTCCAATTCACTCGATGTCGTTTCATAACTATACGAGTGTCGCAAGGTATAGTTAATTCCAAACTTGATGAATAGCCCCGTTCCTTTATCACCTCCCCAAAAAGCAATCGAGTCACTATTCGCATTGCGAGATTACTACGCACCTCTGGTAGAAGAGTATGAGAAATTATATACCCTAGCCAAAGCAAATCTCACTCATGTAGAAGCTCTATTATCTAACTGGCCTTTGGCTGAGGAGGTGGCTAATGAAGAATTCACCTCTGAAAAAGGAAAAAACTTCTTCTTATTCTTAAGTGAGGAATCTGTTAATGACGATGTTGAACCTATTACCCATCTTGAGCTAGACGATTCACAGGATACATCAACAGTCGCAACACAATTGCTTGAGTCCACTCAACAAAACATATTCACACTTATACAAGCTTGGTCAGGTGAAGAATCTGATGCATCTATAGATAGTCCATTCCTCCTAGAGCCACCGATAGAAACATTAACTCAACAGCGACCGCAAGATGGAACCGAGACGGTCATGCTGCCTATTTTCCAATCGTTGTCTCGCCCGGAAGCTATTGAACAGGTTTTGGTAGAACACATTGGCACAATTGTTCACATCGATTTTATTGTCAAAACGCTTTATGGGGAGTTAGAGCCAGATGCCTTCAAGCTCATCAAAGGCAGAGTTCAATCATCCCTCACTCATGGGAAGGAAACTAACAAATGGTTCAGTGTCCCTACTAAACCGGGATGTTATACTCTCTCTTTAACTTTGCTACCCAAACCGGAGACGAAAAATTCGTCCACCAGAGTCAAAGGCAAAAATAAGAAACAAGTTTTGCCGCCCCAACCCAAAGACATACCAATGCTCGAAGAATTTCAGGGTCAGTTTTTAATTGATGCACTAACAACTTTTCTAGAAAATAATTCCAGTAAAGTTTTCGGGGTTTCAGAAATTACCAACGGAATCTATGGCGAACTCACTGCGACTGAGATTAAAGAAGTGAAAAACAAGGTATTGAATGAGTTATCACAGGGTCATCGCATAGGGCGATTCACTAGGGTTCCTGAGCAGATTGGTTTTTATACCTGGGACTTAGAGTTGCTCAACAAGTAGAAACGATTAATTATCGAACAGAATTCAGGAGTCAGGAGTCAGAATTCAGTTGGGTATTCTGTTGATCCGGTATTTAATGAATTAGGCGATCGCATCCAAGATAATCAAGTTCAGGGCATCCAGTCGTTGGAAATCTCCGTTGGGCAAGTGATAGCCTACCGCTTGATGATGGTTTTCGCTATGTTGATAAAGCTACTTATTTATGCGGATATTTGAAGTAGCGTTAAAAGTAATTCCACGCATTGGTGATGAAAAGAAACGCCTGACTGAAGAAAAAGCGTTATTAGATTTGTGGTTGGCTATGGATGAAATCAAAGCGAAAGTGTCTTATGTGCAACCTGAGCTATCCTTAAATTATGGACAAATGAGTTTTAATTTAGAGATTGATGATTGGGGGCTGTTCACCGTTAACAGACAACTGTTAACCGTCAACTAATAATTACAGGAGATAATCAAATATGAAGGTTAGAGGGATAAAACGTGGTCAAAATATTGAAATTCTAGAACAACTTAATAATATTCCAGATGGGACAGAGATAATCATAGACGTAGAATTTATTGCCAATCAAATTATAGAACCACAGCCACTATTAACAAACGAGGAGAGACTAGCTAGACTCAATCAATTATTTGGGGTTTGGAAGAACCAACCGGAATTAGGAGAAATATTTACAGAGATTGACCAACAGCGCCATGCTTATAAAGGCAGAACCATAGCCTCACTTGATAATCAGGATTTAGACTAATGTATCTGCTAGATACCAATATTTGCATTGCACTGCTGAACGAAAATCCCCAAGCTGTTACTAAATTTAATCGCTTTTTCAGTCAATGCTATCTCTCTATCATTGTAGTTGCAGAACTATATAAAGGCGTTTATTGTTCTCAACAGGTGGCCAAAAATCTAGATATATTAGCGCAGTTTACTGAATTACTACCAGTAGAACCATTTGGAATAGAAGCAGCTATCGAATTTGGCAAGATTCAAAGCGAACTCAGAAAAATTGGGAAACCAACCGGAGAATTTGATGCTTTGATTGCTGCTGTAGCTTGTTCTCGTGACGATATTCTTGTTACTAACAATATCAAAGATTTTATCAATATTCCCAACTTAAAATTAGATAACTGGTTAGAAAGTTGAAAAACCTGCGTGAATATTCCTAGAAAATTAGTTACACCAGCAACACCCACAACACCATCGCTGATTTTTACATTCCTGCTTTAGAGTGCGCCATTCAATATGACCGTAAGGCAGGTTTTTTAGCAGACCATGCACGCCGTAAAACTCCCCAAGACCGCAAAAAAACGCCCAATCGCTTGTTACAGTTAATACTAACTTGCTGGCTGATAAAATCTTGTACTTTCGTTAAATTCCCACCCTAGCCCTGCTCTATCTTTGCCCTTACACCATGCTACAAAAAGCGGTGGGGGGAGTTTAATTCGCTCCTTACGTACAGTTTCCTCACTTACACCAAGTCTTGAAGCCAAACCTTCTTCAGTTAACGGTTGCATTCTAGGAGTATGCGCTTTGAAGGATGAATTATTGTAGTACGATTTCTGTCCCCGCTTTTGTTGGTTGTTGAGATAGTCTTGTATTTTAATAATCGCCTCAGCCAACTGTGTCATTCGGGCATACATCTTCTCCACTTTTTGTTCTAAATTGGCGAGATTATCAATTGCTGTGGTTTGGTTGCTATTAGATTCATTTGAAAACTCTGACTCCAGCTTATCAAGTCTTTCGCAAATAGCTCTTATCGTTTCATTAGTCGGACTGGCGTTACTATTGTTACTCGTAACTAAGTACTTCTCAACACTTGCCTTAATCTGAGAATCTAGGCGTTTGTCTAAATTATTACCACTTATTGCATCAAGCTTATCTTGGGAATCGCCTAAGTAGAGATCGATAAATTCGAGCAGCGTGGCTGTTGCTGTTGTGCCTTTTGAGTTGCAACAGGCGATAAACTGCTCCCACTTCCTTTGGTCACAGTTGAAAGATGCCAGCTTTTTTTTACGCCCTGTATTGCTCATGTTCACGTGTCATCTAGGTAAACTGGGACTTGCCACGCTTATTAAATCGTGTAATTCATCATGATGAATTACCTTGATGCTATCATCGCCAAGTGTGTCAGCGCATTCTTCAAGCGATGGCTTTTGTAAAGAGATGCTACTGCCAACGGCTACCATTGGCAATCAAAAATTATCTCAGGCTTAAACACTTGCAGGATTCCTTTATCTAATTTTTGCTCATCGAAACAGTGCTGAGTACCTAGTTAGATTGCTGAGTAAGAAAGCAATAATTGCATCCAGTACAGTCAGTCTGTACCCCTACGGGGATCTTGCTACGCATACGTCTCTAAAAGTTGCCCCTGCTTTTAAGCCCTGGTGTCCATTAAATAATTAGTTGTCAGTTTTAAATAATTAGTGTCCAAACGCATCGGAAAAAAGTTTGAGTTTTTGGGGAGCAAGTTTTACCCGTCCGTTTTTTGAAGAATTTTTTATAGAGCAATCAAACCACTCTCAAAAAATAAACTAAAAATGACTCTATAGTTTTATGTCGTGATAGCGATGAAAAAGCGGGCTATTCCGATAAGCTTGATTTGGCATGAAAGCAACAGAAGCAGGGAAGAATTTTGTACAAGTTTCTTAAAATAAGCACCTTTGCCCGTTTTCTTTAACCCAAACCTACACCTGTAATATTTCTGTAGTGAACTGTTAGAAGTATGCTCTTTGACCTGTTGTATTACTGATTAACTATAAAGTCATTATCGGTTTATTTTTTCACCTATTTTTAGGTTTTTCTTTTAGAGGTGTATTTTTAGGGGGAACCACAAAAAAAGATACCAGCCTTGTTCTTAATTGCTCGTTGTGTGGCGTGGATCTGGATCGTACTTTCGTATCTTTATGAGCGGGTCTGCATAACTGTGAAAATTGCACCCCGTAGCAATTCCTGTCTCGTGGACTGGGATAATAAGAACAGGGCGGGGTGTTGATGGGGCAGCAACCTTGAAAATTGATAGGCATGGTCGAGCAAAGATTTTGTCTTTGCAGGAAATCCAACTTCTGTTCTCGGAGGGGGTGGATTCACTGCGAGATAAAGCGCTGTTTGCGGTGATGCTTTACACAGCGTGTCGGGTGAACGAAGCAGTGACGTTGCTTAAGCGGGACGTATATGATGCCAAAGGAAAAGTCAGAGCCAAAATCATCTTTCGCAAGGGTAACACGAAAGGGAAACTGGCTACCCGTGCCATCCCGGTAATTCAAGAATTGCGAGTCAGGTTGCAAGCATATAAACCGCGTGATGATTCTCCTTGGCTGTTCCCTGGAAATGCTGACCACTCAAGAGCGAATAACCACCTGCACCGGGATTCGGCATTGTGGATATTGCGAGTCGCTTGCAAAAAAGTAGGAGTTGAAGGCATAAGTTCTCACAGCTTTCGGCGCACAGCACTCACCTCGATGAGTAATGCCGGAATTCCCTTAAGAGTGATTCAGGAAATCTCTGGGCATCGCACCTTGGACGAGCTATACAAGTACCTGGAGGTGAGAGAAGATCAAGTATTGGGAGCGGTATCATCTTTAGCACTACTTGCTCCGGTTTCGTCAGACGACTTCGGGAAACCCTGTTTAGTCGAAGTGACCGATAATTCAGTAAAGAAAAGGCATTGACCCCATTTTACCAAAAAATCGATTTAGCAAAGCAGCATCAGCACAATTGCTGAAAGCAAAAGTAGAAATTACTTCAATGATGCGGTTAGTTATGACGAAAGTTTAGCCCCCCTCCATCGGCAACACCTCTTCACTTAGCAAGCTGTAAAATTCCGGGACAAGAGATTCCACAAGTCGCAGTTCACTCGCTGCGATCGCTTCAAGTTCCAGCACCGTCTCCCAGCGCAAATCCTCAACCCATCGCTTAAGGATGCCTTTAATCGCGTCAACCCCCTGCTTAATACCAGAGCGAAGTATTTCCACACAATGAAGTAGGGTAGTGCGATCGGTCGGAGGCGACTCAAATTCGGTAGTATCCTCCCCTTGGCAATGGGAGTTCCCTATAGCATTAGGGGGGGGTGTGGATACGGCCTGCTGATTGGGGTTTACATTATACGCAGCAGGGGTTTGAGCAGGATAATAGGTTCGATTTTCTTTTTGATTACGCTTTTCCACGCGATGAGCAATTACCTCTTGAGCAAATTCTAATTCCTCTTTATTTAAAGAGAAAAGTTTCACCTGTTGACCGCGCTTGCCCTGCTTACGGAAGGTCAACTTTAGCCCCAGCTGCTCTAGTAAAGTCGCCAGCAACCAAATAGGTTTACAGTCTAGGGGAATAGTAAACCCAAGAATTGCTTTGACGTGAGCAGCACAATGTATAGCGATCTCCGTCATCTTGAGTAAGGTGGAATCGTCGGCAGTAAGTTCATCACCCTTCATTAAAGAAGTGAGAATTTGATGCAGCCCCAGGTTAAATCTAGCCAGCCACCGCGCCGAGTAATTGCCCCAGTCGATGCACAAAGGTAGATTGTCGCGCTCGGTGCGGTCTTTTTGGGTGACAATTGTTGGTGGGGTAGGATAAGTTTGCCCGGTTTTGGGGTCAGTAAACGATTCTTCGGGTGGGGCTAAAATGGCCTCAAGTCCAGCGATCGCTCTAATTAAGCGACCACCTTTATCCATTTCTACGAGTGATTCGGTTACTTCGATGCCGTAAGAATCAGAAATGCGGAACTTTTCACATTCAAAAATTTCATTAGGGTCAAGGTAATCTTTGCTCTGACGGGCACGGTACTCGCTCAAAGTAATATTCTTGGCCTTGGCAACAGCCGAATTGTGGGCACTATCCAAAGCTTGTGCTGCTGCTTTTAGACTTTCAAGAGATTGCTCATCATCTTCACTGCCCACATATATAAATGTATTGCCCATTTCGGTGAGGAGCGATCGCAAGATCATCGCGCAGATTATTGAGAGAATAGTGGCGGTTAGCCATAATTTGGCAGTAAGCCTCAAGCGCCCAATCTTTCTCCGCTCCCCGCTTACCCGTTTCTCTGTCAATCCGCAACAGAAAAGCGGTCATTTCATTGGTTTGGAGCAAGCGCTCTTTAATCTTGGATGCGTTTGTATCCTGGTAACCAAAGGGAGGACGCGGGGCCACCCAAATATGAAACGGAACTTTCGGGCGATATCGGTACAGTTGCTGGGCGCATTCGGTAGCAGTTTGGGAAACTCCATGAAAAACACCAAACACCAAATCGAAATGATACTCGGAAATATCGACACCAGTTCCCAGGCTGGGAGAGGTGAACAAAGCATCAAAGTTTTTGACGGCGTTGGTGATATCTTTGATGAAAGCGACGTTTTCATCACTGCCGGAATTATCGGAGTGGACAGACCAGATGCGCCATTTTTGGGGTGTATGGGATTGGTCAGAGTTAGGATCTTCGTACTTAATAGTAAAAGACTTTTCGAGTTTTTTGATGAAACGCTTGGAGTCACTTGCAACCATGACTTTCAGACCTTGCATCAGGGCTGCCGAGATTTGGGCAACTAGGGCGCTTGAATTACTGCCTTCGTACCAATATATAGTGCGTGAGCCATTTTTCCATTCATTTTTGACGATGTAAGGTACTTCACCTACTGGTCGCATTGCCCGAAAGAAGTCCACGGTTAAATCATCCATGTGTGCGTCGGCAAGGACGACTAGTGGCGCGTTGTATACTATATATTCCAGTACCTCCAAGATTGCTGCACGGTGCTGTTTACACGTATTACTGTGTAGGAGGTGGGTAAGGTATTGGCAAGCTTCATCTATAAATATGCAGCCATAAATCAGCGCTTGCGTATTGAGTTTGTGCAAGCTGTCAATGGTAATACTAAGGGCTTGGGCTTGAGCTAAACCACCAAAACCCAAGTCTGAATACATCGCAGTTTTCAGGCGATCGCTTAAATTCTTCAGCAGGTTGACGCGATGCCCGTTGTTGAGGAACCGAGCGTCGGGGTTTTGGTCACGCCACCAGCGCATGAGTTCAGTTTTACCAGTGCCCATGTCGCTCCAGAGTACGACTAGTCCTGATTTTGGGAAATTGAAGCTAGGAGATTTCTTCGATTTGTCTGAATCAACTCCGCCAGAATCCGTAGACTCCTTCTTTCTCCAATGTCCTTTTATAGATGGCGTGAAAAGTTGTTCCTTTTCAAGCTCATAAAGCTCAGGCAGATTGCATTTTTCTTCAAGTTCAGGAATGCACAAAGCCTCAGAGAGATACTTGACATTAACGGTGACATCTGGTTTGTATTTGCTAAGTCCCCATTTCTTAGCCCGATATGAGCGCTGGTAATCTTTTAGTGATTTAGCATCATCGATGATTGCGGTCAGTAGAGCGTTGGCATCTTCGCCCCGCGCCACAACAAAATCATCAACACCTTTCTCTGGGCCTGGTAACAGCGCAACTTCACAAAAGCAACCTGCTGATTCGATTGCTTTTGCAGTGCGAACAGTGGCTTGAAAAACTGACCAACGGGTATTAGCTCTTGTTTCGTAGTCGAATAAAATAATGAACTTGCGTCCTGCCTGAGCCATTGGTACTAAGTCAGGATGCAATCGTTCATCAAAATCTTGTTTGCCTACGCGCCCGTTCCAAATTCCAGGGAGTGCGATCGCTAAAAACCCTAAACTCAGCAAGCAGGCCGCTTTTTTTTCGCCCTCGCATAAGATAACTGGAATCTCTGGATGCTGCTTTACCCACTCCCAAAATATTAGTGGATTGAGTTGATCCAGTAAGCGCAGCGCTAAAAGTGAATGATAGCGCTTAATTAAATAACGCTTTGCAACTTTGTCCCAAATGGGGTTAGCGATATCGAAGTAGGTAACACGGTTTGCTGTCTTGGGTGGCGACTCGTATTTGACTGGTTTACCTTTTTGCCAATCAATGCGAGGAAAGTTGGGCTTGATCCGCCCCCATTCCATCGGTTGCCAGTTTTTGAATGGGTCAAGTGATTGAATCCACGTCCCACCTAGTAATAGATGCTGATACATTTTGATGTATCCATCTGTTACCCGACCCGCATTCTTACGTGGGATCTTATCAGATATGAACAGGAAATCATAAACTGATTCTCCCTCTACATGGAAAAAGTTGCGCTCAATCAACGCCGGATGAATGGCGCTGCCCACCGCTAATTCATGATACTCGGCGGCAGTGAGATAATTGGGGTATTCAGTTGTCGCTGCATTCATCGGTTCTCCCCTTGGAATTCCTTGGAGAGAACTACGTTTACGAGCAAGAATTGCCAGTAAAATCCTGTGTCGCAATCACCTGCAACAGTTACTCGAGTAATGTTTCTGTCGCTATCATCTAAACACAGCCAATTTGAAAGCTGTGAAACTTTAGCTTTTGTAAGGATATTCTTAAAACTACCTGACACCACAGCATAAAGTTGAGGTGCGAACACTGTAATGCATGATCCCACGCGCTCAACTACTGAGCTATTGGGAGTTTTTTTATTTAACACGGTTATTCCCCTGATTACTTGATTTTCAAGCTTCAGAGGGGGTTATTCACGCTGCTAATATTCTTTGCTCCAAAATCCGGGTTTTATCTTCATTAAACTTTACATTTAACTAATTTAAGGAATTTCGACAGCCAAAACATACTGCAAGAAATAGACTTTCTAAGCAGTATATCCTATAATAGATATCGCAGCGTGGTAAAAACTCTCGGACAAATTTAGTAGTCGTCTCTGTCGCCAAACTTCAACGTCTACTTGTTTTGTTCCTTCGAGATCAACCCCGCTCTGAGGTTATATGCAATTTGAACCACGGACAAAGCGCTACTCCTTAGTGGCGCTTTGTCCGTTAAATGTGGGTATTGTCATAAATTCTTTACCTCCATACCTACCTTCAATTAGCTTGATATTGCAGAAATTCTACCCATCTTGTATCTGGTGTTATCCTAATTTTTAATTTAAGCCTCCTCATCTCTGTATGTAATTACTAGGTTTAATAGTAGCTTTGGCTCAAACTACTTTAACTATCATCTATGCCAAGCTTCAGAGTAAGCATCATAAGTCCCGACTCTTTTGATATAAGCTCATCTTTCGTTTATTAACGGAGTCAACTAGCGATTATAGATACTCACTGAGGGTGGTTCCTGGCTGCTAGCCTTGGTTATTTTTCACGAATATGAACTAGATGTAACTGTAACTTGAGATAGCGTAATACTACTTTTTGGATGTAGCCATTAAATCATACACCTTAGAAAGGAAACTAGGAAGAAATAATTTTATGAATTTTTGTGAAGGAGTATAGGTTATTTTAAAAAAAGTATAGGTTAGATTTTAGGTTAAATTTAACGTGAATAGATTACAGTATAGATCAATACTTGTGCCAATTTACGAGGGTGAGTTAATGATGTTTCATTATATAACTCCCCGTTATCTGAGGTTTAGCAAAAACAATCAGCCCTAAAAATTCCTTTAAAGTTTCCCACAAGGTTTTTTTACGTGTTGCTTTTAATATCAAGGTTTTGACAGTCCAACTACCTTTTAAGCTAAACACTTATGCATCTAGAATTTTGCTTATTTTTGGTAAAGGTATTGATAAATTAAAGTAAATTTACTGTTCGATATGGATTCATATAAAAATTTAGACATAGAGAAAATAATTGAAGGTCTAGATGGACAAGTGTTTGAGTCTACTGGTAAGCATTTGTCAAAAGCTGAAATCGCTATTATAAAAGGGGCTTGGAATGGTCAAGATTATCAAGAGATAGCAGCTAATTCAGGGTATAATATGCATTATTTGCGGACAGCAGTAGGCCCAAACTTATGGACAATGCTTTCTGAAGTTATTGGTGATGGAGTACAAATAAAAAAAGCAACTGTGAAAAATGTTTTGCTTGAAATAGTAAAAAAAGATTATCTTAATAAAAACGATAGTTTAATAGGTAAGACTAAAATTTATGGAGAGTTGCCTAAAATAAATTTGTTTTATGGGCGAGAAAAAGAAATTAATTATTTAAAAAACCAAATTAAGCTTTTTAAGCATCATTGTGTATATTTGTTTGGATCTGCGGGTACTGGAAAAACTTTTGTTGCTGCCAAAATAGTTGAAGAATTACTTTTAGAGGAACCAAATTCATACGATTGTGTCATCTGGAAAAGTATCAATTATGGTTCTTCACTTGAGGATGTTTTAGATGAAATAATTAAAGTATTAAATTTAAAAATAGAAAATAAATCTAGGGAATTTAAACTTGGTTTGATATTAGATCAATTAAAAATATATCGCTGTTTACTAATATTAGATGGGCTGGAAGGTTTAGCACAAATAGAGGTATTTGAGAAAAAAATAGAGTGTGGAAATTTATTTCGTCGTCTTATAGAAGAGCAGCATCAAAGCTGCATAATAGTGACGAGTCAGTTACCTTTAGATCAAATTGCTTACACGGCTACAACTCTCCTACCAGCATACGTGCAGATACAAGGTTTAGAAGAAAATGCAGCAATGCAAATATTACGTAAAAAAGATTTGAAAGGAGAAAAGGAATGTAAAAAACTGATTAAAATTTACCGTGCAAATCCATCACTTTTAGAATTAGTTGCCAACCGGATAAATAAATTTTTTGGAGGGGATATAAGCAAATTTTTGGATTACAAGACTACTTTGATTAGCGAAAATATTTTGAAGATGTTAAATCAACAATTTGGAGAAAATGGACTTTTAAATGATATTCAAAAACAAATTTTGCTTTGTTTAGCAGAACATACATCAGAAGAACTACCTCCATTGAAGTTTTCAGATGTAATTAATATTATTAGGGGAAAAAATAATTGTGAAATTTCAATTTCTAATATGATGGATGCTATAGAGGTTTTAGAACAGCGTTGTTTAATTGAAATAAATCAGAAATCTGCTAAAGATGAAGTTTCTTATAGTTTAGAACCAGCTATTAGAAAGTATATTTTAGTCGATCCATTAAGTTTAATCTATAAAAATTTTAATAGTTCAAATAACAAACTTAATGGCTTAAAAGCAAGTAATCATATTCAGGAGTAAAAGTGGTTTACTGCATAAATCACCTTTGTAATCAGCGCTATAACCCTGATGATATTGGAAACTGTTTAGCCTGCGGAACCCCCTTGCTAATAAATGAGCGTATCCGCTTGCTACACCCATTACGCCCTTTAGAAAAAGATATAGATAGCTATACGGATGTTTTCGAGGTTGAAGATATTGAGCCAAAATGGGGAACAAAACCTCGAACAAGAGTGATGAAAGTATTAAGGTGGAATGAACCTAAATACGTTGAACTAGTGCGACGAGAAGTACTAGCATTAATCAACTTATCTCATCCGGGAATTCCTCAAGCTGCTAGTAGTGATTACTTTACTTTTACACTACCAAAGGAACCACGCCTAGAATTGCATTGCTTAGTAATGGAGAAGATGGAAGGAGAGAATTTACAACAGTGGTTAGAAACGAATGGCAAAATTTCTCAAAATGTAGCACTAGAATGGATGTTGCAATTGCTGGACATTCTTGATCATGTACACAAGATAGGATATTTCCATAGAGATATTAAACCAACAAATATTATTTATCAACCAACTGGTAATCTGGCACTTGTTGACTTTGGTACTGTAAGGAAAATTACTAGAACTTACTTAGCGAAAGTGGGGTCTAGCGGAAAAGATAGCATAACAGGAGGAGGAGGAAGTGGATATGAGGTAACAGCAGTTTGTTCGATTGGGTTCTCTGCACCTGAACAAATGGATGGTCGAGCGTTACCGCAATCTGACTTCTATGCGTTGGGACGAACTATCGTCAATTTGGTTACTGGCGTAGCAATGTTGCAGTTACCAACAGAAGATAGGACAGGAAAGCTAATCTGGAGAGATAAAGCACCGCAGATTGATAAGCCTGTAGCAGATTTAATCGATGAAATGATACATCCTTTTCCAGGGTTTCGACCACAAACTACAGAAATAATAACTGAACGAATACAAAAACTTCCTTGGGAAAGTAAAGTTCATCATTTTCTCAAGTCTAAAGTTTTTAAGATTGGAAGATTTGTAGCAGGTGCATTAATAATTTTTGTAATAGGCAAGTTATCTGCACCTAGTGTAGCTAATTATTTAGTTGTTCAAGGAGAGAAATCAGAAACAAGGAATGATTATCAAAGCGCAGAAAATTTTTTTGTCTGGGCAATCCAAACTAATCCTTCAACTAAACAGGATATATCTAAGTATTATTTGAATAAAGCTTCTCGGCTCATGCTAATAGGTAATCTTAGCGCGGCTAAAAAAAATTATGAGCTTTCTATAAAATATAATAATCAAAATTTAGATGCCTACAATCTCTTAGGAATAAACTGTCAGCAAATATCAGATAATAAATGTGTAGAATATGTTTATAAAAAGTTGCTTCAATTCAACCCAAATGATTGGACAGTGCATTATAATTTAGGACGTTTTTATGATGGTCAAGGAGATTATAAATTAGCAGAAAAAGAATATAGTATAGCTATTAAAAGTAGTAGTTCAGCGATGATAGCTATTAACAACTTGTCCAGACTTAAGATTAAAACGGGTAACTACAATTTAGCAATTTCTTTAGCTCGGTCAGGATTAAAAAAAAGTAACGACCCATTAATACAAGCCGCATTATATAAAAATTTGGGCTGGGCAAGCTTAGAACAAAATAAAATAAGTGATGCTGAAAAATATTTACAGAAAGCACTGAGTTTAGATAATCAAAGAATAGATGCTTATTGCCTATTAGCTAAAGCACAAGAAACATTAGGTAAAATCGATGATGCCAGAATTTCTATAGAATTCTGTTTACTTGCTAAGTCTACAGATTCAGACGTTACTATTTGGAGACAGGAATTACTAGATCGTATACTGGAAAAATGATAAGCTAATAAAAGGAAATAATACTAAAAATAGAGAAATTTTTGTGGGATTAAGTACAAAATATTGGGCATTTTTCTGCTTGACTTTTTTGATATTAAAAGATGTGCCATTGGTCGCAAGTGTACCACTAATAAGAGTTAAAAGAAGCCAAGTTCGCTGTGAGGCAATTGGCAGGATAATGGGCAGAGGCGAGAAACGCTTTGGCACTAAAAGCTTGATTTGTGAAAAAGAAAGCATAGAAGTTTTAAACGGTGGTACTATTGACTTTCTCTGTTACAGTTCTGGGAAAATTTTAAAATTATCTAGTGGTATTGTTTCAGACGAATGCCCCAAGATTGAAACTATTAATGCTAATTGCAACCCTAACAATGTCGTAGGATGCTTCCGTCCGAAAGGAGGCACAGAAGAAAGCGATGAGCCGACAATTATTTCTCCTTACAGTACTTCAACATTGAATCCTCGCCCGGAAATAACTTGGACTCCTGTTAAGGGTGCTACTTCTTACAAAGTCAAAGTAGAAAGTTACGAGTTTAGATGGGAAAAAATTGTAAGTCAAACTCGGCTTGCCTACCCAAGTGATGAAAAGGAGTTTCAACCGGAGGGCATATATACAATATCTGTCTTTGCTTACAAAGATGGTAATGCTTTTAGCTATGACTCAACGCCTGTTAACCTATTGTCTATAGCTTCACAAGAAGAAATTGCACAAAATATTAAACGCATTAAAGAATTAGGACTACCACCAGAGGAGACTGTTCTTGATATAGACGCAATCTATGCGTCAGAAAATCTTTTAAATGAAACAATTGAGATGCTGAAGTCACACACGGAAACCGCAACTCCTAGCCGAAATCCAACTCTTTACAGAGTACTGGGCGATCGCTATCTGAGGGCTTGGTTGACAAACGAAGCTAAACGCCAATACACCAAGGCTTTTGAGATAGCGAAAAGTAGTAATAATTCAAAAGAGTTACAAAAAGCGCAAGAAGGTTTGAAGATGGTGAAATTCTACAACCAACTTCCCACCAGGAGGAACGGGGCCCAGTAGTAAGATTTTTGATATTGGGGATTTGACAGTAAACTCAATTGTGCCTGACGTAATGCCTCTGCTTTAGGTAAGCCATTATTCAACCCTTTATAAAATTCTTGCATAAGCAAAGCGGTAGAATTGGCATCCACGCGCCACAAAGTAGCGACAGTACTCCGCGCACCTGCCTGGGCAGCTATCCCTGCAATTCCCATCACTGACTGCTTGTTGCCTTTTGCAGTTTCGCAGGCGCTGAGGACAAGTAACTCAATTGCATCTTGACTATTTTCAGTTTTGTCTCTGATTAAGCTGTCAAAGTCTCTAATATTAATTAGTTTGTCATAGGCTACCAGTACTGTTTTGAGTGGATCAGAACTGAATTGACCGTGGGTAGTAATATGTACAATAGGAAAATTATTTTGAGTCAGTTCTTCTTTGAACCTTTTAAAGGTAAATTTATCGTCTAACAAGGCTACTGACGATTTAGTTTGTTTTTCAACATTTTCTAGTTCTTGTTTAGATGGAGGCAAATTTCCCATGTTTTTGGGTGCATTTTTATCTATATAGCTGGGGCTAATTTTTGATAGTCCAGCTATCAAAGCTACCATCTGGTTTTCATGCAAGATTCTAGGTTGCCTTACCCTAGAACCTACAGTTCCTGCAATACTATAATGCTCTATTAGATAATCTTTACCATCATATAATAATCCCATTGGTAAGCTTTGAAAAGATTTATCTAAAGTGAATACTAACGTCCCTGATGAGGGTATATATCTTTTAATTGGTGTAATTAAAGATTCATAAATTTTTTGAGAATAATGGGTAATAGCGCTCTCATTGATATTAATAAGTTTTTCGCTTTGTAACGCTTCTAAAAGCTGATTCACCTGAAATCTGACTAACTTAGAGTCAACAGAATGATGGTGAAGTAAGCCATTTGGAGACTGAACAATTATCTCTATAGTATCTTCTAAGTCAATAATATTAATTACAGATGGAACGTTCTTGAGATTTTGAAGCTGGTTTAAAGCAACAATGTCAAGCTTGCCACATCGAAGAAAGTTTTCTAAACGTGCTATTTGTAGTCCTTGATTTACTTGTATTACTTTTTTTAGATCAGGACTAGGAGATGCTAAGAGTAATCGCATATAATTGCGATATGCCGGTTCCATTTCCTCCTGGAATGAGAACTGTAAATCTCGGTTACTTGACAAAAAACTATCACGAACTTGAGTCATGTTTGCGATCGCAGCATTATAGTTCTGAATCGCTAACTCAGTTTTTCCCTGCTTTTGGTAAATTAATCCTAACTGCTGTTGCCATTGGTAGGCGATATCGGAAGACCGAATTGATTGAGCGAATCCTAAAGCTTTCTTAAAATATGCCTGTTTTTGTTCTGTTTGAGTTGATAATTTACCTAAAGTACCAAAACTATAGGATAACCATCGGATACTATTAATAGTTTCAGCCATTTTCAAGGCTAATTTAGCATATCGAATTGCTACTGATTTCAATTGTTCATCTGGGATCTGGCTGAGGTTATTAGCAAAATTCAACCGAGCATGAATAGATGGCTCAGGTGATAACTCCAAAAAGGCAGAAGAATTTTCATCTATTTGATTTACCAATACTCGGATCTGTTGATTAACTTTCTGATGAAGGTTCGCTTGATTTGGTTGATGACTGAGCCATTTTCCCCAACTTATCAGTAAAGTTAAGTGATTTAACTGAGCTTGCAGTTTAGCTGATTTGGAGATATCTGGTATATTTTCTAATGTTTGGTAATACAAAAGCGATTTTTGCGCCTTTTGTGGAATAATATTAGCAATCTGCTCTCTAAAAAGTGGTTCCTCTATCCAAGAATATTTATCTTGCAATTGCTGATAAATTGTCTGTTCAATATTACCCAGAGACAGATAAATATCGCTAATTCTTGATGAAGATACAAGTTTTGCTAGCGTTAATGTTTCTTGTAGAACTGTTTCAGATTCGTTTAACTTACCCAAAATCCGCAAGACTTCTCCGAGATTCTGTAACCCAAGCAAGTTAACCGATGTTGCCTTCTGCTTACCAATTAATGTTGTCAGTTGCTCTTTTTCAGCAAGAGCAAGTTGCTGCAAAGTCGTGTCGCAAATACCTAGATTTGTATTAAAGTTTAAAGCTTCTAAAAGTTTATTGCAAGCTTCTTTGTGTAATCCTAATGCTTGGAAAGCAAGATTTTGATTAATCAGGCTTACCGTAATTCCCTCTTGATCGTTTAATTGGCGATAAATTTTGTTAGATTCCTGCCAACTTTTTAAAGCATCATTTGCTCGATCTAGAGCTAATTGTTCGTGACCTGATGAAGTCAGGGATACTGCTTGATTCTTGAGGAGTTCTTTTTCTTCTTTTAAAGTCTGGGCAGGGGAAGATGATTGAACTAGAATTATAGATAGCGCTAAAACGCCTGAGAAGAGATATTTAAAGCAACATTGAGGTAAAATCATTTTTCTATGTTTTTATCACTGAAATACTGAAAAACAAGAACTTGCAGACAGTGAAGCATCATCCAAAGCTAAATTTGCTTGGTCTGTGGTCAAAACAAAATTCCCTTGAGAATCCCGAATCAAAACGTTAGCTTCTATAATTTGTGTGGGTTGGTTACTTCTTAATGATTCTGGATTATACAGATTATTAAAACCTGAAATGGAAAAAGAGTTACTTTGCTCAATATTGTTATGTATTAGGTCGTTAGGCTTAGATTGTAGATTGCGACTACTAACAGCAAAGCTACTGGTTCCTGTGCCTACTTGTTTTTGGCAAGCTGGGGTAATTTGAGGAGTTGTTGGAACCACTTCTGGTGCAGCTTTATTGATGCCAGAATTATTATCCAAAGCGTTGATCTGGATATTACCATTCAATCCGAATTCTGAACTAGTTGTAATTTTGCTATCAGGAGAAAGGAATAGTCCTTCGGTGTTGATTCTGATATTGCCGCCACGTCCCTCGAATGCATTAGCTTTTATACTGCTATTTCCTGAGCCAATTATAAGTCGTGTATTGATGTCGATATTTCCGCCGTTACCACCACCGCCTGCGGTGGCATTAATGTTACCGCCTCGATGTAATTGTAAAGACGAGGAGTTTAAAAAAATATTGCCTCCTTCACCAAATACAGTTGCTGCTACAATACTCCCGTCATTATCTAAATAAATCGCATTAGCATTAATCCTTAAGCTACCTGCATTACCATTTCCTAAATTACTTCCGTTAATTACTCCACCATCTCTAATGTTTAATTTGGTAGTATTAATTATTACATCTCCAGATGCTCCATTTGGAATTATAGGTACATTTAATAATTCTTGTTGTGTTACATCAGAGCTTGGAGTCGCGTATGAAGAGATACCAAAAGGCATTTTATAATTCAATCCATTTGAACCTTCACGTGTTATGTCTACAGAATTATAAGCATTTACTTTAATATTTCCTGCATTGCCAGTAGCAAAAGCATAAGAATTAATGCTGCCGCCATTTTGTAAAAAAACTTTTGGTGTATTAATGGTTAAATCGCCAGTATCTCCAGCACTAAAGCTTGCAACAGCAAGCTGGCTTGCTCCAATAACAATAAAAGGATTAAAATCACTTAGTTTTATGCCTTGGGAGGCATTAACAATTAAATTCCCACTCTTGCCATCCCCAAAGGTTCCAGATATTATAGTTCCTCCATTAAAAGCTGTGACTCCCCCTGTATTGATGATTATTTCTCCACCATTGCCAGAACTAAATGTATAATTGCCAATGCCACTATTGTTATTAGAGTTAATAGAGGAAAATCCTATTATTTGCGTCGATTCAGAAACATTAAGAATTATATTGCCGCTATTCGCTCCCGTAAAAGTTTTGGCATTGATAACTGCTCCATCCTGAATAGCTAAATTTTTTGCTGAAACGACAATATCACCTATATTCCCTGCTACAGTTTCATTCAAAAATCCACTACCAATTTTTCCATCAAGAGAAGTTCCACTTAACTCGAGAGATTCAAGAACATTCACATTTATACTTCCCCCTGACTGCACTCCTTGATTTTGAATTAATGCTACTGAGCCATTGGTTAATGAAATCTGCTTACTCACTAATTGAATTGAACCGCTACTAAGTCCGCTAGCATCTACTAACGCTTGTTGAGACAGCTTAATATCTTGAAAATCTTGTACATATTTATAATCTAAAGTCCAACCAGTGGGGCTAGGAATAAGATTAACTATGCCAGATTTGACAGCACCTAATTCAATTCGCCCTCCTGGAGCCGTTAAAATACCACCTGTTAGGCTAACATCACCTCCTATCAAAGCAAGAGTTTTTCCTGGAGATAGATGTAGACTATCTGGACTAGCGCCAGATCCTAAGATGGGCGAGAACAAGGGTGTAGAAATAGTTAAATTATGTCCTGTGCCACGAACTTGAATCGCACCAGAATTTACTCCATATTGCAGTCCTATAGGCACCTTAAGAGTCAGTAATGGTGGTATATCTTGTGGATCTGTAACACTGAATTGATAATTATTAGCAAAGTTAATGCTATTCGCTGTGCTTGCAACAAACGAACCACCAACGTTTAATCTCGCATTAGGTCCGAAAATAATTCCATTAGGATTAATCAAAAACAGATTTGCTGTGCCATTCGCTCGAATCAAACCATTAATTTCGGAAGGAGATTTACTTGTAACTCGGCTAAAAATGTTTTGGATATCCAAAGTATTGTTGAAATACGCAGTGCCATCTGTAGGTAAAGAAAACTGTTTAAAACTATGAAATAAGTTATTACCTGCTTTAGTTCCTCCATTGATAATACTTGTATTACCTTGATTGAGAACACGAGACTCATCAATAAGGCTAGTATCTGGGACAATTTGTGCAGTAGTTGGTGTTGAAAAAGATAAAAAATATAGGAGAGTAACTTTAAAAATCAAAGAGTTACTGTGCCATTCTTGTATCCTAAATTTTGTCTTATTTATAAGCCTCATTTTATTAAATTGTAAATTTATTTTTTCCTAATCTTGTAAATAATGTTTAACAACACTATTTATCCTTCGATAGGAAAACAGGTTTCCTCGTAGTTATGGCCTGTTCGATAATATCGGCAGCACGACTGACTCCTCCAGAATGATGGATAGCAGATTGTAATCTCAGTGCATTCTGCTTATAAGAGTCTTGCTCAAGAACTTGCTTTATCGCTGTTCGCAGTTTAGGAACACTTACACTAGCTACAGGCACAAATTCACCAGCTCCACTCCATGCTATACGTGCTGCTACTGCTGGCTGGTCATTAGCGATTGGAATTGCTACCATCGGGATACCGTTATTTAAAGATTCTAAAACTGTATTCAATCCTGCATGGGTAATGGTGAGAGTTGCTTTTTTAAGTAGTTCCAGTTGAGGTGCGTAACTAACAATTATCGGAGATCCAGGTAGTCCTTGGAGCGGTTCTGATCCACTCTCTTTACCAAGAGAGATTACTAGCTGGGTATCTAATCCAACGCAAACTGAGGCAATAGTTTGAAAAATTTCTAATAAACTATTTTGTATAGTTCCCATCGATGCGTAAATCAACGGTTGCCCAGTCAACTTTTCATAAGGAAAAGGTATGGGTTCTCGTCCAGTTGAATCTTGATAGGGGCCAGTAAAATGAAAACACTTGGGCAAAGACTGCCTTGGGAAATCAAATTCTTTAGGCAATTGGCTCAACTGGGCAAGCTGAGAGAAGGTATCTTTGTCAGGTGTTTGAGAATAAAGGGGCAAGCTCCACTTTTGGCGATAGGTATCTAAAATCTGCGTGATTGGTTTTGTGAGCGGCTTCATCAACAAGTAAGCACATCGATTGCGTAGACGCGCCCACCATGCCGGGTTATATCTCCAGTCTGTAAAAAAAGGCGGTATATCATCTTCTGCATTAACTGGCAAGGCATTGCATACAGTAATAAAAGGAATTTGCAGAAATTCAGCAATAGTCTCACCTTCTACTATAAATTGGTCTACTAATAATGCTTCTACACCAGCTTCTCTAAGAGCTTCTGGAGCTTTATTAAGCAGCAGATTTACTCCTTCTTTCATTAGATTCATAGTATATTCCAAAGCGGCAAAACCGTTTAATTGTCCCAACTTTGTTAGGGACTCTTCAGTTCCTCCATGAGCGTGCTGAGACTCTCTGATCATGTAAAAATCTAATCCTGCTGCCAGTGCTTTAGATTGAGCATCGGCAATTCCAAAGAGAGTCACACGATGCCCACGTCTTTGTAATTCTCGACCCAACGCTGTCATTGGGTTAAGATGTCCAGTGCTGGGTGGACAAAGGATACCAAAATGAGTCATAATTTATAATTTTTTTTTAATTTGTTATCAATAGCGCTTGTTCTAAATATCGTTGCATCTCTTAGTTACAATAAATATCTTTGCAAAACATCGCATTTTAAGTATTAAAGAGCAACCTATCCCAGTATTCCAAAAATTTCTACTTAGTTTTGGAAAATGTGCTTGAAAACCTTATTTTTTCGTTCTTAGTTCTCAATAAGCTTAAGCTTTAGCTTTATAGCACAAATATTATTAGAGCCTGTCAAGAAACAACTTTTACAATTTATTATCTAGAAAGCTTACTGAGAAGGCATTTCTAGCTCAAAAGAGGCAAGGTTGTTACATGACAAGCTCTTAGTGGGATAGGTTCATAGATAAAAGGTGTTGAAGTTATCAGTATCCGGTATCTGTAGGTTGCGATCGCGGATACTGCCTTTGCTTGTAAGCTAACACACTACAAATGTGTAAGAAATATTGATGCTTTAGTTTGGCAATGCTTGGAATGCCAGCAACGTATTTTTTGTAACTCATAGGAATTAGGGAAACTTAGCGAAATCAGGAACACGGGAAACACAAGAGACAATCGTTTTTCATTGAAAACAGTTGCTTGTACTATTATTGACAGCGTTACTAATTACTGACAAAAGTAGTTTTCTGCAACAAAACTTTCTTTTGTAAGAATTGCTAATTTCGGACTCCCTTAGCAAGTTAAAATCATGATTTTAATCTTGAATTTAAGCAAATTACATTTATCTGCTTGATATTAAATGGTTAAAAGCCAAGAAAACTTTGAGATTGTGATCGCGCTTCAAGAGTTCAATAAATACCATGCAGATATAGCTCCTAAAGGGAGGAGCTAGCACTAAGGCAGAAGACTGCGCTGCCTCTTTGTCTCAATGAAATTTTGGCTACTATAAGTCCCTTGGCTACACAAAAATTTTCCTTTACTACTAAAGAAGGATAAAAGCCAGGGTAATTTTGTGTTTTGGACTCATTTTACCTGACAGTTTAGCGTGTAAATTGATACTCAAATATTATTCTTCATCATCTTCATCCTCATAATCTAAATCATCATCACCATGTTCTTCGTACCACTTTTTCTCTTCAGCTAAGGCCATTTCTCTCTCAATCATTTTTCTTTCTAGGGCTTCTCTTTCGAGCTTTTCTGCCTCAAGCTTTTTTCTTTCAAATATTTCGTTTTTTATCCGTTCTCTCTCTCTGGTTTCTCTTGCTACTCTGTCTCTCTCAAGCTGAATTAATCGCTGTTCTACTCGCTCACAGTAAAAATCCAAAGCTTTACCTGTGGCTGCTCCGGTAATCGCACCACCAGCTAAAAAGACGAGGACAGTTTTCCAGCCCCCAAAGAGATTACCGCTCCACTCCAGAGTACCTTCATTGAGCCACATCAGTAGGAAGTAGATGAGAATTCCAATAACTGTATTGATCAGAGCAAAGACTCTTGGTGTCATCTCGGATTGACGGAGTATCAGCCATTGCGCCAAGGTGAGAATCACACCAAAGATGACGGCAGCGATCGCACAAAGAATAATATTGCCTGGGAAAGTGAATGGATCTACTGCAAATTTAATGATTAGCGTGATAATAATTGGGGCAGAGAGCAAAAAGCTCAGGAGCAGGCTAGCACTAATCGCAAGAAACCAGTAACGACCGAGATAACCCAGGCGAAATTCTAACAACGACTCCTGTACTCCAAACAAAGTCATCCAAAATGCAATACCCGCCGTCAAATAATCAAGCATTAGCCGTTGTTTTACCCATGTCTTGAAGAGGGTATTTTCTAGAATACGCCCAAACAGTATTTTGTTGTTGTAATACCTCTGGCGTAGTGGTTTTTTTTATACTTGGTCTATGAGATTTGTTAATGAGTTTTATATTTGGTAGTGCTTTAAAGCTGCAAAATATAAAAAGCAACGAAAAACCCCATCCTTCGTATTGTTGGGGGCATAGATAAAAAACATATATCCCATGATGACACAATTCAATATTTGTTCAACTGCTGTCAGCCTAGAGGTGGGGCAATGAACAAACCACCATCTAGACGCAAGAAAGTTATCCCTGTGGCATCTGGTGAACCTAAGCCAGCAACCGACTCTGCAAAGGAAAATAATTCTTTGCACGAAAACCCAGCCTCAGCAACGATTACGGTGACGGCTGTTGAAGTAAGAGAGTTGACCGACCAAGAACAAAGCTTACGCTTGCAATTGGAACGTCAGGTAGAAAGGGCATTTTTAGTCAGCAGGCCAGGCGCTGATGGAGTTGAGGGACAGACGGCTGTACCGTTCCACGCACCGGACTTTTGAAGAATACTGCCGCGATCGCTTCAATTATAGTCGTGACGCGGCTTACTTGAAGATTTCAGCGACTGTGGTTTATGGGAATCTTCAAAAGTTTTTGCCGACCATTGGTCGGCAAATTCCAATGCCGACCAACGAACGACAATTGCGTTTTTTGGCGAAAGCAGAGTTGGAACCAGCTGTGCAAGCGGATGTCTGGCAGCAGGCAGTAGAGCAAGCTGGCAATAAAATTCCATCCGGTCGCATAGTGAAAGACGTAGTGGATAAGATACGCGAAAGGACGAAAGTACCCAATCCTTACCACGTTGGGGAGATATGCGTTCTTCTGCCCAAAGATAATCCAGACTTGAGAGGTAAAGCGGGTTATTGGGGCGTAGTCAGCCATGTTGGAGACTATAGCTGTACAGTTCAAACCTGGGATGGTGACTACACCGTAAAAATCGAACACCTGAAGTTACTGGAATTGCTTGATGAAGACTGCCAATTCATGCAGCAGTTATGTGTGAGATTACGGCAGTTGCATCAAGTGGCGACCCGTGACGAGGCTGTGGATTGGCTGTTGCAGGGGCTTGGGAAACAAGCAAAACCTTATTTATCTTCGTTGCAGGCAAAATTACTGGCGGCTGTGGAACGGGAGTACAAAATCGAGTGGAAGCAACAGAAATAATGGTGCAGCGAGGAAACAATAATTTAATGCAACAAAGTTTACTTAACGAGTTCACTTTCAAATATTTCTCGCCACAATTCAAATTCTGGACAATTGCACCAAAGGGTAACGAACCCATCAAAAAGTTTAGTTCCTGAATTTTGAACTCCTCTTGGGAGAACTTGGATCAAGATAGGAATATCTAAATCACATTTCCAATTTTCTATTTCTTTTTGAATTTGGGCAATAGTGTCTTGATGGAATCCTCGGTCGTTGTTAGAACACTGAACAAGTAAACATCCACTATCAGAATCTTTGACTCGCTTGATCGAGAAATTAATCTGTGTCCACATTGATTGGACTTCATTGAAAATATCAGGTAAACCATAGTGATTGCCTAATATTGCCTTGCGGCGTTTCGATTCACCCATAAGTCCCCCTCAGCAATACAAATTTTGACAAGGATGACGAAGAAGATAAGGAATCTCCTGACGACGAGTAAGCTCAATATCGCTCAGACTAACCCTCTGGGGGTTATTAACTACTAATACTATTGTAACGATAAATCAAGGGTTTCAAGTATTTTGCATTTGCAAGAATTGGGAATTTTGCTTTTACCGTATCTGTCATCCTTGCAAGCTTTGCTGCTGGTGGCTGTTGAGAGAGAGTACAACCTGGTTTGTCAGCAGCAGAAGTGATGAATTTATGGAGTTTCAAAGCAGCTTGAAAGTTCAAAATTTTAAATCAAATCGGGTAGGTGTTAGTGATTGGAGAACTTTTCACCCAGACATTTTGATTGTGATAAAAATCACCACGCTGTTCTAGTGTAAACCCACCCAGCAATAACCCCAACCATACTTCTACCATCGGCATTTGCAACACACGTTGCAGTTTAACTAAAGAAATCTCATCTTTGACATTTATCAGATAGTTAGCGATCGCGCCCTGCCATTTTTCCACGTCCTCATCTGATGCCAAATTGCGGACATCTTCTAAAGTTGTCACCTCATCGAGCATTGCCAAAACATTCGCTTTTTCAACAGGTGCTGCTACAGAATCACCCGATTCAGTAGAATGTGAAAATTGGTGTGGGCCGTGTGGTTTAAAGGTTTGTGGTATTTCCGGCTCAATCAAATCATCTAAATCTAGGTGCATTGTTGTCCGCACTAGACCAGCAAAGAGATCGGTGCTAACAACAGGCCCCAAAAGACTATTGCGATCGCGGGTATCTTGCAATAGCACTTCGGCACGAGACTTAAGAATATCCGCAATCTGACTGAAGGCAAGCGCTGCGGTTAATAACTGTGCCTCCAAGGGTAAATTCTCTAGCTCGGCATCCAAACAATCCCACATAGCATCAAGGGAAGAAGTTGGTGGAGATTCAGACAACTCATCTAATACATCCCAGATGGTTAATTGGTGGTATGTGGTCATCTCTAGGATTCTGGATGTAACGGGCAAGGACGAACTGGGCAGTAACTTGAGGTAATTTCAAACATATCCTTATATTGATATAGTGAAATACCATATTGTTTTGCAAACGCCTGCAACACCTGATCTGTATAGGCGCGTATCTTACCAGCCGTTAGCCCAAAGCAGTGAATTGCCTCTAAGCGACAAACAGGCTTTTGCCCCAGCCAGAGTTCTGCCGACATAGCGTGCAATGGCTTATCCCCCGGTTCTTTATACAAATACAGCACTGCAAAATATGTTGCTGGTGGTTCGACTGCGATTGCATCAATTTCTGCTGAATTATTCTTGTCGCGGTGGCGATAGAATGAGCGGCGATTGTGGCAGACTTTTGGATTCCAACACCCGTCCCCTTGTGGCCCATGCAGTAGTTTTGCTTGAGTTGTTGGTAATTTGGCGCATAGCTGACACTTGGGGTCTAACGGTTTCGGCATACCTTACTCCGCTTCTTCACCGATTGCACGATAGTAAGCAGCGATCGCAGCTTCTTGCTCACTGCGAAGGGTATAGCGCCGAAACGCTTTCTCGCTTTGATGTCCTGTTAATTTTCGTGCATGGCTGGGGTCAACTCCCAATAGCAATAAGTCAGTGGCATAGGTGTGGCGAAAGGAGTGAGGGTGCAAATCCTCAATGTGAGCTATTTCACCAATTTTTTCTACAGCGAAGTAAATGCCGTGATAACTTAAGCGTTCACCTTTGTACGAAGCATGGTGTGAAATCATCAGTGGACTAAGGCTGTTTAACACCTCACTCCTTTCTTCTCGCGATCGCAAATACTCTGCTAAAACTTCCCGGCTCTCTTTTCGCAGTGGAACTAAGCGTGGTTCATTGGTTTTGGTGTCTGGTAGAAATAGCAGCTTGTCATCAAATGAGCCAACATTTAGCTGTACAACTTCCCCTGCCCGGAGTCCATGACTAAGAATGTGAACGAGTGCTGTATCCCGTTGCCTTGTTTCTCCCAAGAATTCCAACGCTGACCAAACCCGTTCCATGTCTTCTGGGGTCAAACTTTGGGCTGGTGGCAGTGGCACTTTTTCCAGTTTTATCCCCAGTGTCGGATTAGTAGAAATAATTTCAGGATACGTGTAACACATCCATTTGAAAAAGCTTTTGAGAGCCGCAATTCCTGCATTGATGCTGCTTTTTGAAAGCGGTTTATCTGCATCAGTCCGCAGTTCATCACGGAGATATTCTTTATATAGCGCAAGATGACGTGGGCGTAGCTCATGATAGTGAAGCTCACTCCAAGCCAAAAACTCGTTTGAGTTCTCGTTCGTAAAGCTTGCGGCTGTTTGGTGCAAGATTGTTGCTGCGTAAAAATTCCAGAACTTTTACCCACCGAATATCGGTTGGTGGTCTTGTAACTCTAGTACGCCCAGAGAGCGATGCAGTTTCAGCGTCCAGAGGAATAAGTTTAATAGGAGGTAAGTTATTTAGTTCAGGGTTATTCACAATAATCTTGCGCGATCGCACTGGGTGGCTCTGAATTTAAAAATTCAGTATACACGAATTAGGGTGGAACACAAAATAAGCTACCCTTATCTTTTATCCGACATAATCTACGATTAAAATGCACGAATCCAGCAGGGGAGCAGGGGAGCAGAGGAGCAGAGGGGCAGAGGAGATGGGGAAAGAATGCTAACGTTTCATTAACCAAGGTGTTGGGTTGGCAATCATATTTACTAGACCACCTAAAATTTGGTTGTAAGTTCCATATAGTTCTCTACCTGATTCGACAGAGAGATAGTTACATTTAACAGCGAACTCAATCCAAGTCTGAGTTTCAGCAGCTTCGGACTCGCAATCATTTAGTTTCGCTACAAAAGCTGCCTCATAACGACGTTTTCGCCAAGCCTCTGCCATATTTGCACACACAGAACGGGACGAGCGCCGAATCTGATCCGTTAATGAATAACGCTCTTCAACAGGAAACTTTTTGGACAGTTCAAAGATTTTCATGGCGGCATCAAAAGCCATTTGATAAACTTTCAAGTCTTTATGACTTTTAATCGGTTCTTTCTCCATCTCCTCTGCTCCTCTGCCCCCCTGCTCCTCTGCTCACTCTTTTTCCAACATGCGATCGCTCTGGGTGCATGTTGGCAACGGAATAGTTTCTATTACGCTGCCGATAAATTTTGCTTGTCTTTGGTATCGCCTTTGATGTGTAATCCAAGCGATAACCATTTACAGGGTGCTAACTTCCAGTTATAGTTAGCCGTAACTTATTATAGGCACAATGCAACTATAACTTTGACTGAGTGCAAAGATAGTTTACAAAAGTTGCTCAGGCGGTTGCCATAATATTGGTTCAGCGAAGAGACAAAGGTATTGCTGCACAAGAATGCATTCGGGAAAACTTTTCTCCCTTGCTTGATGCCTGTCCCTCAATCTCTAAGATTCGGATCATGGATAATTGCAACCGCCTTGATGCAGAACCGTCTGGGAATACAAATTGCCTGCTTTAATTACAAAAATCATCTACTCGAATATCCCGCCAGACATCAGACACTTGCCAGCCAGAGTTGCCAATAGACTGTACTGGAGGATTGTCAAGGTGCGGAATATAATCAGGAACTCTTGATTCAGGAGCGACTACTGATTTCTCCTCAACCTCAACCACAGGGGCAGTAGAATTGTCAGTATTAGCTTCAAGAAGTTGGTCTTCTGCTTCTTCGATCAACTTCATCTGTTTCAGAGTAAGCTTGTCGGATTTTTTGATGATCTTCTTAGTATCTGTATCATTAGAAGTTTTCATTGGCTGTTCCCTTGAAGGCATTGGCAAAAAAGTTGTCTGAGTAAATTTGGGAGAAATTAGGTATAAATAATTTGCACGGAATTAACAAGGTACACCAAATCGATGGAAAATACGAGTCCCTTGCAGAATAATTTATTAATTGTGTACAAATCTGTTTTCAGGTAGATGTCCCAGCATAATCTGTTGCACAGATGCAAGTATTAAGCGTAAGCGTAGCTCGCCGCAGGCATCGCTTCTTTCCTCATGACTGTATGTCAATACTGTTTTGCAGTTTTGACTCCTAATAAGCAGATAATAGATGGTTGAGAGTTCTCGCTGTGGAGGAACAGCATTGAGAAACTTATCAAGTGATAAAGGAAAAATCCTGGTAGTAGATGACGAAGCCAGCATCCGCCGGATTTTACAGACGCGTCTAGAAATGATTGGCTACAGTGTAGTTACAGCTAGTGATGGTGAAGAAGCTTTGTCAGCTTTTCGCCTGTTGACCCCTGATTTGATAGTTCTAGATGTAATGATGCCAAAGCTGGATGGCTACGGTGTGTGCCAAGAATTACGGAAACAATCAGATGTGCCAATTATCATGCTTACAGCCTTGGGAGATGTAGCAGATCGGATCACTGGGCTGGAATTAGGGGCTGATGATTATATGACAAAACCTTTCTCACCCAAGGAATTAGAAGCTCGGATTGCCTGCGTACTAAAACGGCGCTCCCACAAAACCAGTATCAATACTATTCCTAACTCTCTTATAATCCATGTGGGCAATCTCAAAATCGATATCAATAAGCGGCAAGTCCACAAAAATGAGCAACGCATTCGGTTGACAGGTATAGAATTTAGCTTATTAGAGTTGTTGGTGAATCATTCGGGTAAAGTGAGACTGCTTATGCACGAGTTAAGTTCTATTGACTTTAGCCTTCAGAATCTCACCAAACTGATAACTAATAACGTTTATCTGTCAAGTGTTCGGGAGAAAAATACGATAAGATTCGCTGTCTACCAGAATTCTAAAACCCAGCCACATCAGAACGAAGGGGAAAATCTTGCTAGCATAACGGCTGAGTATCAAAGCGATACCAGGTAGACGAGTCAGACTGTAGGACATAAACAACCAGCAAAAAACAATAAAATAGCAAACTGGTACGATCACAGTGAGATTTTGGATTGAGCTAGTGGCAAACAGGGGGATATAGATGCCAAGATTGTTGCCGCCGTTGGCAATTGTTACCGAGGAGACGCGATAGGTCTGCGGATCGCGGATTACGTCCCAGAGCGATCGCTTTCTGGAATCAAATCCTCGAAATTTAGAGTTTCTTTTCAAATTGGCTGACTTATCTTCAGCGGAGTCATCCTTATTTAGATTAAGCAAATTGTTCAAGCCAATGAGTATCGGCAGAATCCCCAGTAAACCAGTCCAAGTTGATGGAATTGCTAGACCCAGTAAGAAACCAAGTAAACTTACTATGATTAATGCCGTGAACCCTAGAATTTCACCAACTACAATATGTTGAGGACGAAAAGTCCGATTGACCTCACTGAAGAAGGCCGTTAGATAAATATTGTCATCAAATGTTGTTGCCACAGCCGCAGCTAGCCCAATCTTAATTGTTGCAATGAACCAATCCATCAACATTCCTCACTTAACACCTATCTGATGACCAAAACTAGCGATCGCTCAACGTTTGTAGAAAATCCACACAATATCGATATGATAATGTGAGTATCGCATATTGGGTGTAACGAGCGAGCAAGTTTGGTAGTTTATATATCAAGCGGTGCTTTGAATTTATCCTGCATCTCCAAGTTCATCCGGCAATTTCCATCACCTATATTTATCAAAGGAGTCATTATGATTAGCCGTTTGATTGACCTTTTGCCTAGATGCACAGGTCAAAATATCTTACGGTCGCTCAGATCAGCCAGTCGTAGATCGGCTACCTACAGGTTTGCAATTCGATTTTCCATCGGACTTGTCTTGATTTTGGTCTTGCCTCTAGTTTTTGACGGTCATGCTGTTGCTGCTTCTGAATCTGGTAATCAGTTCAAACTACCCAAAAGGTCGACAATCCAGTTACTGGAAACCGTGGGACTGTTTATGGGGGGGATAATTTTCTGTGTACTTTTGGATCGCTGGTTTTCTCAGCGTTCTGCTCAATCTAGCAACACGCCCTTAGGAGAGCAGGCGCGGCGGCTCAAGCAACTGAAAATTGGATATCCAGAGGGGATGACAAATCTGGAAGTTCTGCGGACTCAAGGCTTGCTGGAAATGCGTTTGCGACCTTATGGGCTGACTGTCACCTGGACGAGCTTTTTATCAGCCTCTTCTCTAATAGAAGCACTTAGCAACGGGACAATTGACTTCTGCGGCGGTGGTGCTACGGCCAGCATCTTCTCTCAAGCGGCAGATCACGTATTTGTGCGGGTGGCTAAAGAAAAATATACCGCTCCCAAAGGTCAAGCGATTCTAGTACGGGAAGATTCGCCGATTCAGACACTAGCAGACCTGAAGGGCAAAAAGATCGCTTTTGACAAAGGCTCAAGCGCACATTATATACTTGTGCGATCGCTGGCAAAAGTCGGTCTAGATTTTAGCGACATCGAGCCAGTTTATCTCACACAACCAGAGGCGCTGCCGCGATTCCGCAGGGGTGAAATCGATGCTTGGGTGATTTGGGTTCCCTACACAGCAACGCAAGTCCGAAGCGCTTACCCAGGGCGATCGATTGCAGATTTAGAGAGCATATTTGGTGACAAAGCCTCTGTGGAAGTTCCTACCTATTACTACGCGATTCCAGAACTGGTACGCGACTATCCCGACTTGCTTAAGGTAATTTTAGAAGAGGTAAATGAAGCTGGAACTTGGGCGAAAAAACAGGAATTAGAAGCTGTTCAAAGATTGGTAGAACATCATGAAATCGATCCATCCGTTCTCGAAATTTTACAGAAACATAGTAGCGAACGTGCCATCATTCCGATTGACGACCAATCGCTCAATGCTCTACAGCATCAGGCAAATATATTTAGAGATTTAAATGTGATTCCTGAGCGGGTGAATGTGAAAGATGGAACATATAGCCTACAGACCAAGCAAAACTGGACTTATTAAAATAATTCTTAATTAGAAAGTTAGATTAATCTATAGCCATCGGCGAGAATTTAAGATAAAGTGCCTTTTGTCAATCAGTTAAAATACTCAAAATAGCCTTAATAAGAATGATAATTGTGTATGGGGGGACGAGGGAGCGACACCTCCCCCTCTATTTTATTATCATTCTTATTAAGGGCTTTGACAACTTAAATAGGGTAAAAAAAGTATTGTAACTAGAGAATAACTTTGTAAAATGTGAGGCTCACTTTTTAGGTAAATTCAATTATCAAATGAGGTAATGAAAAGTTTAGTTTCCCACCATTCCCAAGTGACCAAAACAAAATTCTGACCACCCACACCGACATAATACTCCTACTATAGATAATGAAGCGATTGCTAAACACTTAAAAGCTTTATTAACCCCAGCAGTTTTTGCCCAACAAAAATATTATAAACAGTTAGGATTACGAGACAGAGTTCTAAATTTATCCTTAATGGTGGCAGCAGTTTTAACACTGTTGTGGCGAAAATCCCTGGCATTCAAGAGTTGAATCGTCTGTTAGCACGAGAAGGTTTATTATGGTGTCCTGTTACTAAAGTTGCCCAACAATCTTTTTCTGAAAGATTTTTAGTATTCCCATCTGAACTATTTGAGCAAAGTTTGTATTGTGCGAACTGGATGACGACGAAGGCGACGTTTTTGTTAGTGAGGAACTTCTGCCAAAGCTAATCTACGGCGTTGAGTTTTATACTCAGTTATAGGTACTTGCTGAATTTGTGCAAGTAGCTGTTTTTCATTTTCAGCGATGAAGAGAACTTGATATTGCCCAAAATCACGCAATTCGGCGGTTGATTTACGTCCACTAATTCGTCGCTAACTATATTAAAATTGCTCTTCAATCTCCTATTAATTAAAAACCCCTCTTGGTTAGGAGGGGTAAAGTATTATTTAGTAGAATTAGAATTGACGCGCTTATCGCATCAAAATTGAATGCCTAGCAAACATTAGTCAATGATTTGTGGACTAGGAACTTGCGCGTCAATATCTGCCTGAGATAACGTAGGTAGCAACCAGTTGCCTTCACCAGCTTTGAAGACTTTGGCAGGTGCAACATTCAATTCAATTGCACCAGTAGCTGGATTAGTTTTAGCAATGGACTGTGTACCATCGACAAACTTGACAGCAATGGGTTGGGTTAACTCTTGTACTTCAGTATTAGGACTTAAAACTACCTGAGTACCTGCGGGTATGTAGATACCATCACAATCCCAATCATCATCTGTAATTTCCCCTGCTGCTAAGAAGTAAAGTTGAGTTGGATATTTTTTCGGTTTATTGGCGTAGATACCCAAAGTTTTACCGGTTTGATTAAAGCACTGCGCTCGTTTTCTAGCTGTTTCGATCACATATTTCTGAGACTGCAATTGTGATAGTCGGGCTTGAAATTGCTCAGGTGTATAGCCAGCTTGTTCAGGGTTATCTTTCAGATTTAAAAGTTGATTGAGTTCCTGAGTTACCTCAGCATAATCAGTTCCTTTGGTGAAATCTTTGCCTGCCCAAGAAGGTTGAGCAATTGTCAAATTCACAATAAACACGAGAGCGACAAGAATAATTTTGATGAACTGCATATTTTTCTCCCTGGTTTGAGATTTTTGTAATCAGCGAAGGAAGCTTTTAGCTGCTTAACACTTGAGTAAAAGAGTTAAAAAGCAAAATTATTGCCAACATAAGGGAGATTCAAGAAATAAAAAGCCCCGCCCCTTTTCCTGCGGAGACGCTCCGCAAACGAGGTTCCGCAGTCGCTCATGAGGGAAACCCCCTTTCTGCGCGCTGCCTCACCGTATCAAGGATATTTTGGCTACACGACTATATCTTTGGCGCTTTCGCCTTCAAGGCAAAAGCGACGGCGGAGCATTTTATTACTGGTAAGCGCTTAAAGAAGCTTTTTCAATATTTTTGCATAATTTTTGATAAAGGGGAAATTTTTTCATATCCCTTGAAAATTACAAACTTTGTGCTTTGAATTTAGAAGTTTGGATTATTTTGATTAGTCCCATTAAACATAGACAAGTAGCTGTCAAAGCAGTTGGAGTCAATGAAGCACTGTCTAAGATAATAAACACACCTAAACCTATCAAGACAAAAGGAACAAAATTATTGCCGTAACGGGTTAGCAAATTTGCGAGCGACTTCTGACAGGTTAATCTATAAGCTACGTAACACCAAACACCTACCAGTAACAAGAAGACTGCAATAATCACTAGCAACTCAGAAAAAGTACTATTAGCAAATAAGGGCATATAAATGCCTACATTATTACTGCCGTTGGCGATAGTAATAGCCGCCACACTATAAGCCTGAGGAGATAAAAAACTAGCGAAAGTAGAATGTGGATTGGTTTTCTAGATGGAAACTTTGGACGAGGTTTTTTGACTACTCTAGGATTTGTTCTGCCCTGTCTTGCAGGAATTTTTTGCTCGAACCGTGGAGCATGGTTGACTAAAAGTCAGGAGCTTGTTTAGTACAGCTTTAGTAAATTGTTTGTTGTGTTAATCATTTGAGGGAGAAATTGGGGGTATGCCAAACAAATATTACATTGATTGTTGGGGCTGGTAGTGGACTCAGTGCCTCACTAGCCCTTGATTTTCACTCTGCTCTAGATATACATAGCAAAGTAATCATTGTAAATTTCTGTATTAGTCATAACTGTGAGTTCTATTTGTTTCTGTTCTTCATCTGTTGCCGAACTCGTAGCTTGGTCTAAGCTTTCTTGAGGAATAAAATCACCACAGTATTCATTCGCCGGTACTGTTGCATTCATCTTCTGGGGATAACTCAATTTGAGATTATTCATGATGGTAATAAATTGGCTGCGACTGCGATACTCGTTCCGAGTCGCTCCGCGAACGCTAAATCTAGGATTAAGCCGCTTTTCTTCGCCAATGGTGGAAACAGTGCGCCCTTTATAGTCATGGGCAGGATACACCAAAGTCTCATCTGGCAAGGTGAATAAGCGTTGTGTCACCACATCGTATAAGGTTCCAGGATCGCCCCCCTGAAAATCTGTGCGTCCACAACCACGAATAAATAAGGCATCACCAGTTAACAGATGTGTTTTGTTCACCAAATATGCTATGTGACTAGCGCTGTGTCCTGGTGTGAAAATCGTTTCGATGATTACCGATCCCACCTCTAAGATTTCGCCACCGACAAGGGAGCGATCGGCTTTTGTCACAGCAGTATTTTGAGGAACAATCACCTCACAACCTGTTTGTTGCCTCAGTTTACCTGCCCCTGTGATGTGATCGGCATGAAGGTGAGTTTCTAGACAGTAGCGTAGCTTTAATCCCAGTTCATCCAATGATTCCAAATCGCGGTCAACTTGCTCTAATACAGGATCGACTAGAACAGCATCTCCTGTCTGCCGATCGCCAATTAAGTAAGTATAACTACTAGTTGCAGGGTCAAAAAATTGCCGAAATAAGAAAGTTGACTGCGGTATCTCTGCACTGCCATCGTTTAACAAAGGCATCGTTGGAATAGGGCGCACACGCACTGGTAGCGACTGCAACAACGCCTTAGATAATTCCTGCGCCTGTCCCCGTAATTCTGGAACGGCGATAGTTTCCCACAAGTCGCCTTTGCGCGGGGTTCCCAAGGTATAAAACAGCGTCGAAACGTTACCGTCTGCTGCATACAAAGCACCGTGGGTATCTGTATCTAATCCTAAACCGATGGCATTGGGGCGAATTAATTTCTGCGATCGCAAATTAGTAATCAAAGGATGAGGCGATCGGCGATAATCTGCTGCCACCCCTGTACAATTCACCACCCGGCGAACGTGGAAGGTATGATTAGTTTGGGTTTTGCGTTGGGATACAGTCACTGCTACACCATCAGGTAAAGCAAGATATTCCCGAATCCGCCCAGCAGAGATGGTGAGTTGACCAGAATCTAGCATTTCAGTGACAACATTTGCTACTTCTGGGGCAATGCGGTGACGATGCACGTCCCAATAGGGTGTCAAATGACGCAAAAAACGTTGCTGTTCCTCCGTCGGTAGTTTTTGCCAGATTTTCTGATTTATGGGGCGCAGAGAATCAATTACTGCTCGCCAGTCGTAGCCTTGGGCAGCAGCAATTTCCACCTCGGCACGTAGCCGACGTAACCAGGAACGCACACTTTTTGGTGAATTTTCTAGCGTCAAGAAGCAGGGATAAGGTTGAGCCGCTTGATGTTTGAGGGGAAATAATCCTCGTCGGGACACAGCATAAATTTTACCCCGATGTTGGCGATCGCTCAGAGATAGAACCATATCCACCATTGTCAGCCCCGTACCAATTAGCAACACAGGTGCATCAGCATCAAGGTCTGCTAGGGCATCGGCTGACCAAGCATTCCGCAGATAATCATCATTACTATTTGGGTTTTGAATAGCGGGGGGTGCAGAAGGTGAGTTCCCCAATGCCAACACAACTCTGTCTGCCGCAAAACAGCGACCACTACGTAGAGAAATCATTGCGCCTTTTTCTTCAGGCTGTACTCCTACCACTTCATCGGTCAAGCGTTCTAGTCGCACATCACTGGGTGCTGTGGCTTCTGCTTCTGCTAAAACCGATTGAATGTATAAACCATAAACCTTACGAGGTATGAAGGTACTGGCATTTACTTCTTCTGAAAAAAATACTGTTAACTCATCGCGGTTGTGCTGAAGCCAACGTAACAAATGCCCTGGATCATGGGCAAATGCACTCATGTTGCCTGCCGATACATTTAGCAAATGACAGTTGGTATCTGTGCTGTAGGCGATTCCCTTGCCAATTTGATCGCTACGCTCAATCAGCTTAATGGTGAGGGGTTGACTAGCAGTTTTCAATAGGTGGGTAGCAACTAGAGAACCACTAAAACCTCCGCCAACAATAGCGATCGCGGTTGTAGTATGGGCAGTTAAAAAACTAGGGTTCATGGCGGTTTTAGCTAGAATCAATAGTTACGTTATCTCTTTATTGGTAAGACTTACGCAATAACTCTCTGAAACTCTCATTTCTTTGTGTACAACTCTTACGAGACGCTGCGCGTAGCAAGATCCCCGTAGGAGTATGCGTTCGTTTTTCTATTATTTTGCGTAAGTCCTGTACTCAACATACAACGCTTTTCCCCTAGTTAGCGCTCTTCCATCACTCTCAGAAAACAATAATTGAAGCAGAAAGATATCATTCTTTAGCTAGATACTACCTTAAATTCGTCAGCTTACTGTAGTTTGTAATACTCTCAATAATTCTAATGAAAGTTAGTTAAGCCTTTAATACTTTTTAAGTATAAATTTTCCATATTTTAAATTAAGGGCAAAATGTTTATAAATCAGGATGTTTTTTCTGCACTTGTATTAAAATTCCACAAAATTATAGATAGGTTTATTCAAACAGCATTCAAACAAAACATTTACCTTTCTATTTGCTGTTAGTCTCAGCTTGAGTTTGATAATTTCTGCTTGTTCTCCAAATAATTCGGTAATTTACGCATCTATGCCGTCATTTAGCATAGGTCAAGACCCAGAAAAGGTAGTTCGTATTGGTCATCAAAAGTTTGGTTCTCTCAGTCTTCTAAGGGCAAAGGAAGATTTGGAGAAAAAGTTCAACAGCTAGCTAATACACACTAAGGAATGCGATCACAATTTTTGGAGCTTGCATTTGCGGCTTATCTATGTGAATATTCTATGAGCAAAATACGGTAAATTGCCCGAATTATCGTAGTATTTATATTGATTGTAGTTTAAATGTACTTATGCTCACTAAGTATTTACCAAATCGACTGATGAAGATTGTCAGCAGCCTTCTTCAAAATTATGAAATATCCAGAATTGGCATATTTGCCTTATTCTTTACCTGTGGGTTAAGTTTGACTTTTGTGATATCTGCGTGTTCTGCCACCAATACAGGTAATTCTGTAGCAACACAGACAGCAAAACAAGGTGTGGTAGTTCGTATCGGCTATCAAAAAGCGGCGACTATTCTCAGCGCTCTCAAAAACCGAGGTAATTTAGCAAAAACTTTAACGACTGCTGGTGCTTCGGTGACATGGGCAGAATTTCCCGCCGGCCCACCGATGCTAGAAGCAATGAACGCAGGTAGTATTGACTTTGGCTATACAGGTGAATCACCACCAATATTTGCCCAAGCCGGAGGTACTCCCTTGGTTTATGTTGCTTACGATCCTTGGAGTCCCAAAGCTGAAGCAATTATTGTACCTAAAGATTCACCAATTAAAACGGTTGCTGACCTTAAAGGGAAAAAAGTAGCCTTTGCTAAAGGCTCGAACAGTAACTATCTTGTTGTCAAAGCTGTAGAAGCTGCCGGATTAAAGTATAGTGACATTCAACCAGCACATCTAACACCAGCAGATGCCCGTGCTGCATTTACTGGTGGTAATGTTGATGCTTGGGCAATTTGGGACCCTTACCTAGCAGCAGTTGAACACGACACAAAGGTTAGAAAATTAACAGATGCAACAAATTTAGCACCGAATCGGGGTTACTATCTTGCGCGTCAAGAGTTTGTTAAATCTCACCCAGATTTGTTGAAAACCCTGTTAGATGAAGTAAGCATTGTAGATAAATGGGCAACAAATAATCCAGCAGAAGTTGCCAAGTTTTTAGAACCAGAGTTAGGTATTCCCGCAGCAGCATTAGAAATTGCCGAAAAACGACGAAAGTATGGTGTTTTACCGCTAACAGATGAAGTAATCACTCAGCAACAAAACATTGCCGATACTTTTTACAAAATCAAGCTAGTTCCTAAGCAAATCCAAGTCAAAGATATTGTTTGGAACGGTAATAAATCTTAGAAGTCCCTCTCTACTCCCAAAAGCTTATGGACATCAACACCCAACAAATAAAAACGGATGTACTTGTCATCGGTGGCGGTACGGCCGGTACAATGGCTGGAATTAAAGCCAAACAAGCCAATCCTGATGCAGAGGTGCTGATCTTAGAAAAGGCTAACATCCGACGGAGTGGTGCGATCGCAATGGGTATGGATGGAGTGAATACCGCAGTTATTCCCGGTCATTCTACCCCAGAACAATACGTCCGCGAAATCACCCTTGCTAACGATGGTATTGTCAACCAAAAAGCCGTATATCAAACAGGCAAATTAGGTTACGAAGTTATCCAAGAATTAGAAAGTTGGGGCGTGAAATTTCAAAAAGATGCCCAAGGCAACTATGACCTAAAACAAGTGCATCGTGTGGGTAAATATGTCTTACCTATGCCAGAAGGAAAAGACCTCAAAACAATTCTCACTCGCCAAGTCAAACGCCACAAAGTCAAAGTGACAAATCGCGTTATGGCAACCCGCGTATTAATCAAAGAAGGACGTGCTATTGGTGCAGTAGGATTTGATGTCAGAAATGGTGATTATATTGTCATTCAAGCTAAAGCAGTCATTTTATGTACAGGTGCTTGCGGCAGATTAGGATTACCCGCTTCCGGTTATCTCTACGGCACTTATGAAAATCCTACTAATGCCGGGGATGGCTATTCAATGGCTTATCATGCAGGTGCAGAACTTAGTAATATTGAATGTTTTCAAATTAATCCTTTAATCAAAGACTACAACGGCCCCGCCTGTGCTTATGTTGCTGGGCCTTTTGGCGCACATACAGCCAACGCCGAAGGAAATCGCTTCATTAGCTGCGACTATTGGAGTGGTCAAATGATGTTGGAAATCTGGAAAGAATTAAATTCTGGGAAAGGGCCAGTCCAACTCAAAATGACCCATCTTGATGAAGATACAATTGCCGAAATTGAATCCATACTTTGGGCAAATGAACGACCAAGTAGAGAACGGTTTCATCAAGGTAGAAATGAAGATTACCGCACCCACGGCATAGAGATGCACATTTCTGAAATTGGCTTATGTAGTGGTCATAGTGCTTCTGGTGTGTGGGTGAATGAAAACGCTCAAACAACTGTCACCGGTTTATATGCAGCCGGAGACATGGCCAGCGTTCCGCATAATTATATGATTGGGGCATTTGTTTTCGGTCGCATAGCCGGGACTCATGCTATTGAATATATCGAAGATTTAGATTTTATCGAACCAGATACAGATTTTTTAGAAGCTGAAAAAGCCAGAATTTATGCACCATTAACACGTCCCAATGGTGTACCTCATACTCAAGTTGAATACAAATTAAGACGGTTAGTTAATGATTATCTGCAACCACCAAAATCAGGCAATAAAATTGAGATTGGTCTGAAACATTTTGTCCAATATCAACAAACATTAGATATAATGGGCGCTCGTGACCCCCATGAATTAATGCGTTCTTTGGAAGTTCATTTTATTAGAGACTGTGCAGAAATGGCAGCTAGAGCATCCTTATATCGTCAAGAAACTCGTTGGGGACTTTATCATTACCGCTTAGATTATCCTGAAAAGAATGATGATGAGTGGTTTTGTCACGTCAACTTAAAAAAAGATGAATCAGAGCAAATGATATTGTTTAAACGTCCTGTAGATCCTTATATTGTGGACGTAAATTTACATCATGAAGCCTACAATATAGCAGTTAAATAAATATGAAATATCTATTTTGGGATTTTGATCATACACTAGGTTATCGTGACGGAATGTGGAGTGAAACTTTGCATTCCATATTACAACATCATGGAATTCACAATATAGATGTAGAAGATATTCGACCATTTGTGAATATTGGCTTTACTTGGCACTCTCCTGAAACTCCCCATAGTTTATTGTTGAATGGGAAAACATGGTGGGAGTATATGAATGAATATTTTGCAGAAATATATGAAAAAGTAGGAATAAATAGAACTCAGGCAATAAAATATGCTTCCCAAGTCCAGAATGAATATAAAGACTTAGAAAAATGGCATTTATATGATGATGTAATTTCTACTTTGCAAGATGCAATTACAAATAATTATAAAAATATAATTCTCTCAAATCATATACCTGAACTGCACGAAATTATAGACAAACTAAATATTACAAAATACTTTGAAGGCATATATACATCGGGGAAAATTGGACATGAGAAACCAAGCCTCAAATTTTATGATTATGTCATCAATGATTTAAATATTGAAAAGAAAGAATGTGTAATGATAGGTGACAGCTATCATGCTGATATTGCTGGAGCATTGCGGGCGGATATACAAGCAATTTTAGTCAGGAAGCCTAATGATAAAAATTATAAACTTTATAGTCAAGATTTCAGAGAGATACTAAAAATAATTAGAAAAATTTCAACTATCTAAAAAAGCCTTTTCGTGAATTAAATAATTGAATGAGTTATAAAGTAATAATTTTCGATCTCGATAATACACTATTAAATTTTGAGCTATGTGAACGCCAAGCTATACTCGGAGCGCTGAAAGTTTGTGGAATATCTTTAGACTTACATGGAATAAATGAAACTAGTTTTCTTCAAGTATATGAAACTTATAATTCCAAGTATTGGAGTCAGCGAGAAACTTTTTCTCCTGATGAGTTAATAGAGATGTCTTATCGAGATACATTTGCTCACTTAGATATACAAACAGATAAAAGTAGTAATATTAGTCAAAGTTTTTGGCATATTTTTAATAATTCAGCCGTAATGGAACCTGATGTAAATGAAGTATTAAACGCTCTTGCACGTAGTTATCGTTTGGCTGTCATCACCAACGGTTTTGTATCATCGCAAATACCGAGAATGCAAGCTGCGGGAATTGAGCATTTTTTTGAGGAAATTGTAGTTTCTGAAGCAATTGGTTTTGCTAAACCACCTCCTGAAATATTTCATCATGCGTTATCGAAATTAGATTTAACACCAGCAGAAGTCCTTTACGTAGGAGATTCTCTCACTCATGACTATGCGGGAGCAATGCAAGTTAATATTGATTTTTGCTATTACAACCGAAAAAACCAGAATTTAATACAGGAAGTGCAACCAAAGTTTATGATATGTGAACTATTAAAATTGGTAGAATTGGTTAACTAACAGATTCTTTATTCATTTAAAGTTCAATCTTAAATTATTTGTTTTATTTTATAAGAAATATGTCTATTTATAACTCAATTGGTCAACAATATTCAAAAACTCGCATTCCTGATATCCGCATTGTAAATCAACTAATTGATTTACTCAATTTACCCAAAGGTAGCATTATTGCTGATATTGGTGCTGGTACTGGTGGTTACAGTTTAGCCCTAGCTAACAGAGGATTTCTTGTTAATGCTATTGAACCTTCTTTAATAATGCAACAACAAGCAGTAAAACATCCACAAGTTAAGTGGTTCACTGGCTATGCAGAAAATTTACCTCTACCAGATAAGTCTGTTGATGGCGTTGTAAGTATCCTAGCAATTCATCACTTTACTCATCTCGAAAAAGCGTTTCAAGAAATGCAACGAATTATTAGAGATGGAGCAATCATTTTGCTAAGTTTTGATATTAGGTTTGCTCAGAAAATATGGCTTTATGATTATTTTCCGTTTTTGTGGGAAGATGCTTTACGATTTTTACCACTTAACGAACAGATTAATTTAATTCAAAGGAGTACTAAAAGGCGTGTTGAAGCTATACCACTTTTGTTACCATACGATTTATCTGATTTATTCGCAGCAGCAGCCTGGAGACGACCAGAGTTATATCTTCAACCAGAAGTACGTGCGGGAATATCATCTTTTGCGTTAGGCAATCAAGATTTAATAAATAAAGGATTACAGTTATTGGCAGCAGATTTAAGTAGTGGTGAATGGGTAAATAAATATGGTGATGTTCGTAATTTAATGGAGATTGATTTGGGTTATCGTTTTATCCGCGCAACATTGAATAACTGAATAAATGTGTTTTAAACTTATGACAATTAAAATGACTATAGGTCAGACAATTAAAATTAGAAAAGCTGAGATTAAAGATGTAGAAAGAATTGCTAGTCTTTGCGAACAACTTGAGTATTCTGTGACAAATCAACAAATAGAGCAACGCCTTACTAAAATTAAAAATAACGATGCTCATCTTGTGTATGTTGCCACTCTAGAAGATGAATATGTAATTGGTTGGGCACACGCTCATATTTCAGAATTAATAATTATTCCTACCCAAGCAATCATTTTCGGTTTAGTGGTAGATAAAAATTATCGACATAATGGAATTGGAAGGCTTTTAATGCAACAAGTTGAACAGTGGGCTAATATGCTTGGCTGTGAAGGAGTCATACTCCGTTCTAATATTAAACGTAAAGAGGCTCACTTTTTTTATGAAAAAATTGGTTATACGAATATCAAACAGTCGGTGACATTCTATAAAAAATTGCAGTCTCAAGAGTAAATAACTTAAAAAATGATTACTGGAGTTAACCACATTACTTTATCTGTCAGAGATTTAGAGAAATCTCTCACTTTCTATACCAATGTGCTAGGTTTTCGCTTACTGGCAAAATGGACTAAAGGTGCTTATCTTTCGGCTGGTGACATTTGGTTGGCATTGATTTTAGACCAGAAAGTTCGAGAAAGTCCTATACCTGAATATACCCATATTGGTCTGACTGTTTCTATTGAAGATTTTCCTATTCTTAGCCAACACATTCAACAATCAGGGGCAAAAATTTGGCAAGAAAATCAATCCGAAGGTGCTTCTTTGTATTTCCTTGATCCAAATGACCATAAACTGGAAATTCATGCTTCTGATTTAGACACCAGAATCAAAACTGCTAAAGCATCTCCGTGGGAAGGATTAGAATTTTTCGTTTAAAGTTTATTAATTGAATTAGGGAGTAATAAATGTATGGCTTTAATCACACAAAGAATAGATGTTCCTGTCATCGTTGATGAATCGAAATGTTTAGAAAAATGTACAGCTTGTATTGAGGTTTGTCCTTTAGATGTGTTGGCGAAAAATCCAGAGACAGGCAAAGCTTACATGAAATATGATGAGTGTTGGTTTTGTCTACCTTGTGAAAAAGAATGTCCTACTAATGCAATTACAGTACAAATTCCCTTTTTATTACGTTAAAGATTCTCTGTAACTCTGTGCCTCTGTGGTAAAAATTAATGAATGATGACCTCAAAGATTGGCTAGAAATGCTGCGATCTCCTGATGTAAATGACCGCTTAGTAGCCGTCAAAACCTTACAACATTTAGGCGATGAAGAAACAATAGACGCTTTAATTATCGCTTTGAAAGATGAAAATATTGCTGTTCAGAAAATAGCGATCGCTGCTCTTTGGGAAATTGCTAATCCCGTTGCCATCCCTGCCTTAATTGAAAGCCTCGGTTCAGCAGATACAGATATTCGCACTGAAGCTGCATCAGCATTAAACGAGTTAGTTACACAAGATGAATTGTTACTTTTACTAGATAAACTCCAAAGTAATGATATAAATCTTCAATTAAATATTTTAGTGCTTTTGCGGAAGGTACATGATATTCAATCTTTACCCGAAATTTTACCATTTTTAGAATCAAAAAATCCTGAGTTAAGAGAAGCAGCCGTTACGACACTGCGATATATCAATCAACTAGAAAAATGTCCACAAGCTTTAAATTTAATCTTTGATGAGGAAGCAAGTGTACGTCGTGCTGCTGCTTTAACTTTAGAACATTTACAAGATGCAGAAGTGATTACAATACTTTGTCAAGCACTTACAAATGATAGCAACTGGCAAGTTCGCCGTAATGCAGCCAAATCTCTGGCTATTCATGAAAATCAACAAGCAACTTCAGCATTAGAAATAGCTTTAAGTGATGAACATTGGCAAGTACGCAAATCAGCAGCACAAGCTTTGCAAAAAATCCCAGATATTCAAGTTATACCGAGATTAATCCAAGCATTAACAGATGAATATGCAGATGTTCGCAAAGAAGCTGCGATCGCACTTGGTAATTTAGCTCATCCTGATGTTATTAACCCACTGCAACAAGCCTTAGATGACCCTGACAAAGAAGTGTCGATCCAAGCGCAACGGGCAATTCAGAAGATTAAAACAGATAGAATAGTCTCAAGGGAGCAGTGAATAACTAAGGTAAAGTGCAATGGTAAATCCATTTCCTGGAATGAACCCGTATTTGGAACAGCCTGACCTTTGGCATCAAGTTCACAATCGTTTGATTGTAGCGATGTCTGACGACAAGCTGCTTCTCTACGAGAGGCTACGCCAACGCATCTACGCTATAGCGATCGCGAAGCTTGTGAGAAAGCCGGGTAAATGTGGAATAAATGGTAAATTATCTCTGCAATATTTAGCTAACATCCAGAAGATATGACTACAGCACATCAGCAAGAAATCGTCCAATTGCTCAAGCAGATTATCGAACCTACCTTAAATAATGACATCGTTAGTTTAGGAATGGTACGAAACTTACGCATAGTTGATGACTATATTTACTTACGTTTATATATTGGTTCTCATCAGCACCAATTACAGCCAGAAATTCAATCTAAATTGTCATTTCTATCTTGGTGTAAAAAAACTTATATTCAAATTTGTACAATTCCTGGCGTGAGAACAACTCTAGGCATCTCTAGCGGTAAAGGTGGTGTGGGTAAATCCACAACAGCCGTTAATATAGCCGCAGCTTTACAATTACAAGGTGCAAAAGTAGGACTATTAGATGCTGATGTTTATGGCCCCAATATTCCCCAAATGTTAGGTTTAGGGAAAGCTGATATTCAAGTGATTAATACTCCCACAGGTGATAAGTTTTTACCTCTAAAAGCTCAAGGAATAAAAATAATGTCAGTGGGTTTACTTGCAGAAGCAAATCGCCCTTTAGCATGGCGGGGGCCTGTATTGCATAAAATTATCACGCAATTTTTGCAAGATGTAGAATGGGGCGAATTAGATTATTTATTGATAGATTTACCTCCTGGTACAGGTGATGCTCAAATTACAATTATCCAAGAAAGCCCAATTTGCGGAGTCATTTTAGTGACGACTCCTCAACAAGTGGCTGTTGCAGATGTACGACGTAATATATATATGTTTCGCCAAGTGGGTGTTCCTGTGCTTGGCATTATTGAAAATATGAGTTATTTAATTTGCGGTGATTGTGGTTCACGCACACCGATTTTTGGTAGTGGTGGTGGTGAACAACTGGCCGCAGAATTACTTGCGCCTCTGTTGGGACAAATTCCCATTGATCCCCGCATTTGTAGCGGTGGAGATACTGGAAATCCGATCGCAATTAGTGAACAAGCTTCTCCAGCCAGTGAGGTTTTTAGAAAAATTGCGATCGCCATAGGCTTAAGCTTCGCTCATCGCACTTAATGCAACTTTTAAAAACCAGGCTGCGTAGATATTTCACAGCCTAGTTTAAAACTATCTAGCTTACGCCAGCACTGGTTGGGCTTCTAGTTTCTCAGCTTTCTGCTTGAGGACAGTCGGTAATTCACTGGTTAACGTGGCTACTTAATCGGTTTTCGTTACGCATACGGAGGACGTGTGAGCAACATCAGAATAGCAAGTGAGGAGAGTGAAATACTGCAATGTTTCCCAATTATCAAGCAATTGCGTTCACATCTGACTGAGCAAGGATTTATTCAGCAGGTTCAGCGCCAGAATGTTGATTATGGTTATCAGCTTTGTTATCTAGAAGAAGCTGGAAAATTGCACTGTGTTGCTGGGTTCAGAATATCGGAATGTTTGTCTAATGGAAAATATTTATATATTGATGATTTAGTGACTGATGAGTTGCATCGATCGCGTGGATTTGGTGAAAAGGTGTTTGAATGGCTCATCAACTATGCTCGTTTAAATGGCTGCAACGAAATTGGGCTGGAATCTGGAGTTCAAAGATTTGCTGCACATCGATTTTACATGAAGCAGGGAATGCATATCTCTAGCTACCATTTCTCAGTCTCGCTCACATAGTATCTAAAACCTAAAATTATGTCAGAAATTGCCGATTTATCTACTTCTCAACTGTTATCGCTCTATGGCGATCGCCAATTGTCACCAGTTGCAGTCACCAAAGCAGCCCTAGAACGAATCAATACTTACAATAACTCAGTTAACGCCTTTGCGATCGTAGATGAAAAGACTGCTTTGGCTGAAGCCCAAGCTTCAGAAGTGCGTTGGTTAAATGGAAATCCCCTTGGCTTGGTGGATGGAATACCCTTTACTGCTAAAGATTTACTGTTAACCAAGGGTTTGCCAACGCGCCGAGGAAGTAAAGCGATTATCGTCAATCAACCTTGGGAAGAAGATGCACCTGCGGTAGCCCGTTTACGGGAACAGGGAGCAGTTTTATTAGGAAAAACCACAACCTCTGAATTTGGTTGGAAAGGTGTCACCGAAAGTCAACTAACTGGTATCACTCGCAATCCCTGGAATTTAAACTTGACTCCTGGAGGAAGTAGTGGTGGGGCGGCTGTCGCTGCTGCATTGGGAATGGGAACACTGCATCTCGGTACAGATGGCGGCGGATCATCCAGAACACCGGCGGCGTTAACAGGTGTGTTTGGTTTCAAACCGACTTTTGGACGTGTGGCTGGCTATCCATCAGCCCATACGGGAAATTTGTTTCATGTTGGCGTTTTGGTTCGCACTGTCACTGATGCAGCTGTCGCATTAAATGTTATTGCCCATCCTGATGTGCGTGATTGGTATGCTTTACCAGATGATCAACAAGACTATACTTCTGATTTAGATAAAGGTGTAGCCGGATTGAGAATTGCTTACAGTCCTAACTTTGGCTACGCTGAAGTTGATTCAGAGGTAGCTGCTTTAGTTAAAGCCGCAGTAGATGTTTTTTCCAAACTCGGTGCGATTGTCGAAGAAGTCGATCCAGGTTTTGTAAATCCTCGCCTGATTTTTCAAACTTTTTGGCAAGCTGGCGCATCTAAGTTATTACGTGGCTTTAGTCCAGAACAACAAGCTGTAATTGAAGAAGGTTTGCAGAGTATTGCTCAAATAGGCGATCGCCTCACTTTAGCAGAATATCTCAGCGCCCAAGATGCGCGGGAAGCTTTGGCAAGACAAATGCAAAGATTTCATCAAAACTATGATTTACTGATTACTCCCACCTTACCTGTAGTTGCTTTTCCTGTTGGACAAAATCGACCCCTGTCATATATTGACAATCCGCAACGAGATTGGTCGCCTTTTTCTTATCCTTTTAATCTCACACAGCAACCTGCTGCATCTGTACCTTGTGGCTTCACCAAAAATGGTTTGCCTGTAGGTATACAAATTGTTGCTGCAAAATATCAAGATTTACTAGTCTTGCAAGCAGCTAAAGCTTATGAAAGTGTTTCTCCTTTCATCATGCCGTTAACAGCAAGTAATTGAGGCGAATATGAGGAAAAATCTCTAAAATTTTGCAGTTTTCCAACTACTTTTAACCAATGGTGTAAATTACCAACCATACTCGCTATAAAAGATTCCTTTTTTTATATTTTCAATTGCGTGTTTTACGTATTGAACTATATTTTTGGGAAGAGCTTCAATTTCAAACCAACCTAAGTCGTCACATTTTTGAGGCTCCATATTTTCAGGTTCATATTTCCATTTATTTGCCAAAATAAAAGCATCAATCCATTCCTCCCCAGAATCTTTGCGATGAATAATATGAACTACTTCCAAGTCTTGTATATTTAAATCTATTCCCACTTCTTCTTTTGCTTCTCTGACTATAGCCTGGACAAAAGTTTCATTTCCATCTACTAAACCGGCAACAACACTATAGTTTCCATCTTCATATCCTGTGTTAAAACGTCTAATAAGTAATATTTTGTCATCCTTAATCAAAATTAAGTAACAGGCCGGTATCAGCTTAAATGGATTATTTTTCATCAGATTAATTATGAAGATTTTCCAGAAACTTCATGATACTCACTATCTACATTTTTCTTAATAACCTACACGCGCTTCAGATGCTAATTAAAATTGATAGCCGAGCGCGAGTTTAATAACGAGGAAGAGTATGAAAGCTTGTCGAAAGTTAATTAATAGCTCATTCAGGGCTTCTATATCAATTAAAAAAGCATCGTGACCATAAATTGATTTCAGCAAACCTAGTTGAGCATTAGGAATTAAATCTGCTAATTCTTGTTGTTCTATCGGCGGATAAAGAATGTCAGAATCAATAGCAACAACTAAAGCAGGTTGTTCAATGCTTTGCAAAACAGATTTATAGTCTTGACCTTGAGCAATATCATGACTATCCATTGCTTGAGTGAGAGTGATGTAAGTATTGGCATCAAATCTCTGTACTAGCTTTTGACCATGATGTTGTAAGTAGCTAGCGATCGCAAATTGGTCAGCAGAAGCATCATACTGTCGTCCAAAACGATCTGTAAAGGTCTGCCAAGAACGGTAAGCACTCATCGCCATCATCCGCGCTACAGCTAATCCTTGGTTTGGTGGCTGTTCTGATGTATACTCACCCCCAAGCCAATTGGGATCAGCATAGATAGCTTGTCTTTGAGCTTCACTCAACCCAATACACCAAGCTGAATGTCTACCGGAAGTGGCTATAGGTGCGATCGCCTGTACAATTTCTGGATATAATAATGCCCATTCTAGTACCTGCATCCCACCGAGTGACCCGCCAATGACTAGCTGTAAAGATTTAATTCCCAAATATTTAATCAGTGCAGCTTGTAAGTGAACCATATCCCGAATCGTAATCGCTGGAAATGAGCCGCCATAACGGATTCCTGTTTGGGGATTGATGCTAGTTGCTCCGGTAGTGCCATAACAACTTCCCAAAATATTGCTGCATACAATAAAATCGCGATCGCTATCCAGTGCTTTTTTTGAACCTAACAAACCTTCCCACCAGTCATCCGCATCAGCCGAACCAGTTAAAGCATGACAAATTAACACTCCATTATCGCCTTCTAAGTTTAATTTTCCCCAAGTCCGATAAGCGACCTGAACCCCAGTTAAAACTTCACCTTTTTCTAACTCAAATGGCATCGGCAAATGATAATACTGAGTTTGTGGTGAAATGAAGTGCTGATAATTCATCTAGAACAGGGAATAGGGAATAGGAAATAGGGAATAGGGCAATACGGTTCAGTTAAGGGCTACTGGCAAAAATTTTGGGTTTTCGAGACGCGATAAATCGCCGTCTCTACAAGTGTTTTGGTCTTATCTGAACTGTATTGGGGAATAGGGGAACTGACGAGGCATAAGAGAATAATGACAAATGACCAATGACAAATGACCAATGACTAATGACTAATAAATTGAAATGCTTGCTCAAAATCTTCTTTGATATCGTCGATGTGTTCAATACCCACTGATACACGCACCAAATCAGATGTCACACCGGCGGAAAGTTGTTCCGTATCACTTAGTTGTTGATGGGTTGTGGAAGCAGGATGAATAACGAGGGTTTTAGCATCCCCAACGTTTGCTAAATGACTTGCTAATTTGACATGATTAATAAAGGTTTTACCCGCTTCTAATCCGCCCTTGATACCAAAATTTAAGACACCGCCAAATCCGTGTCTGAGATATTTTTTGGCTCGTTCATGATAAGGGTGATGGGGAAGTCCTGGATAATTGACCCATGCTACTTGTGGTTGCTTTTCTAACCACTGGGCTAATTCTAAAGCGTTGCTCACATGGCGGTCTACACGCAGAGAAAGAGTTTCTAATCCCTGTAATAATAGAAAGGCGTTAAATGGACTCAATGAGGGGCCAAAATCCCTTAACCCTTCTACTCTGGCACGGATAATGAAGGCAATATTACCAAATTGACTACCTACACCAAATACTTCTTGAAAAACCAACCCATGATAACCGGGGGATGGTTCAGTAAAGACGGGAAATTTGCCATTACCCCAGTCAAATTTGCCAGAATCGACAATTACGCCACCGATAGAAGTGCCGTGACCACCAATCCACTTAGTTGCAGATTCGACTACGATATCTGCACCGTGTTCAATTGGTCGAGCCAGATATCCGCCAGCCCCAAAGGTATTATCGACAATCAGGGGAATCCCATTTTCATGAGCAATTTGGGCTAAGGCAACAAAGTCGGGAATATTGAATTGGGGATTGCCGATGGTTTCCACATACAATGCTTTTGTGCGATCGTCGATCGCCTGACGAAATTTTTCTACCTCGTCTCCTTCGACAAATTTGACATTTATCCCTAAACGTGGTAAAGCAACTTTAAATTGGTTATAGGTTCCCCCATATAAAAAACTGGTGGAAACAATATTATCCCCAGCTTGTGCGATCGTACTTAAAGCCAAGAACTGCGCCGCCTGACCGCTAGAGGTAGCTAACGCTGCTACACCCCCCTCTAAAGCAGCAATTCGCTTTTCAAATACATCCGTTGTCGGATTCATGATCCGCGTGTAAATGTTGCCAAACTCTTGCAGCGCAAACAATCGCGCCCCATGATCCGCATCATCGAAAACGTATGACGTTGTTTGATAAATCGGTACAGCGCGGGCATTAGTTCCTACATCTGGTTCTTGTCCCGCATGGACTTGCAATGTTTCAAAGCGATATTTTTCAGACATAGAGAATATTTTGACAAACAATCATAAGTCTATCGGCTTTTAGTATATTAACATTCCTGCGTTAAGTCCCCATCTGCTGAGTTATCGTTCTGAGGAGCATCTCATTTTTGCAAATATAACAGTCAGTCTCTTAACTTGGCAGATGGAACAGAGGGCGCAGTTTAATACCAACAGCAGTTCCAAACAAAGCGCAAATAATCCAAACCCAACCATGTAGGCTAGTGGAAGCTATAGCACTGAAAAAAGCACTGACATTACACCCAAAGGCAGTAAAAGCACCATAACCCATGAGCAATCCACCAATCACTGTGGCAATAACTTTTGATGAGGTAATTTGAGTTTGTAGTCTGAGTTTCCCTGCTAGGGCGGCGGCTAATAATGCTCCTAATATAATTCCTAGATTCATAACGGAGGTTACATCTGCAAGTACACTATTTGATAATGCTATATCACCATCCCAAAATCTACTTGTAGAGGGATTCCAGCCCAAAAATGTAGCGATTTTAGCTGTCCACAAAGCAAATCCCCAGGTAATGCGCCAAGGTTCTCCAGAAATAAGCAGTGTTAACCAATTGAGTACAGCTAAGGCTATTCCTCCTGTAAATAGTGGCCAAGGGCCAGAGAAAAATCGAGAGTAAGTTGGTGAGGGATGTTCTCTTGATGATGGTTTTCCCTGTTTACTCCAAAACCAAAGCAACCCTGCTAACAACAGCAATATCCCTAACTGTAAGACTACTGCACCTGTCCAACCGAGAGTTTCACCTAAGACAATTGGTTGGGTCTTTGGTAAACCAGCCCAAAGATGTCTGGTTAAACTAGCCCAGAATGCACCTAGACAAAATGTAATTAGGGTGATGAGCATAGTGTAACTACCACCGCCAATAGTGTAGAGTGTACCGCAACCACAAGCTCCACCTAATTGCATTCCTACCCCAAAGATAAATGCTCCGATCGCTCCTGATATTCCCACAGGTGCGATCGCTCCTGCTACTTCTTGACCAAAAGCCTTACCAGCAGCTAACACTGGCGCAAATAGCACAGTAGCGATCGCTAACATCACCAATTGAGCATATATCCCCCGCACATCCCTGTTTACCAGCAGCTTACGGTAAGCAGAAGCAAAGCCAAAACTAGAATGATAAAGGCTCACACCCAACAAACCACCGATAATAAATAACGCACTTTGTCGCCAGCCATATTTACTTAACAAAACTACTCCACCTGTAAAAATAGCTAATGCGATCGCCATCACTAATTTTTGTGGTCGGGGAGGTAATAAGCGGGATTCTGATGGATGTATATTCTCAACGCTACTACTCATAATTCAATTCAAAATTTAAAATTAATCTTGTCAGATATAGCTTGCTGTTAGTAAATGAAGCAGCAAAACCCAACACATGTTTAAGTGTTGGGTCTGGTGTAATTGCCTACAAAGAGCAATCATTAACAAAAATTGAAGAATCTTGACTGGTCTAAAGAGACACAACCCTTTACTGTTTGTTTAACCTTCTGTCTGCTACCTTCTTCTAATTAAGCTCCAGAACGGTCTTTTTCTTGATCTGCTGGTTGACCGTCTTTACTCCGTCTACAAGCAACCAAACTATCTTGATCTAGATTATTGTCAGCTTGACTAGCTTGGTATGTATCTACTAAGCCAAAAGTAGTTAGTAAAACGGCAAAAAATAGCATTGCGAATTTCATCATTTTATCCTCCAGGTTGAAAAGATATAGATCCTTTCTGAATCTATGCCCTATGCCTATTCTCCTACTAACCTAACTTACCTGCTCTGGGCCAGTAGCAACAGGTAGGTCTGATTGAGTGCTGTACTCAGTCCAAGAACCTTCATAAACCCGAACTTTGGGATAGCCCAACAAATGTTTTAACACCACATATTGTAGAGTTGCTTCTCGTCCTGTGCTGCAAGTAACGATGATGTCATCAGCAGGAGTAATTTTCTTGTCAGCTAGGATTTTCTTGATTTCATCTAAAGATTTGAGCTTGTGAGGATTTTCTGCATCTGTAAAGGTTGGCCAAGGGATATTTCGCGCACCAGGAATATGTCCGTTCCGTAACCAAAGATTTTCCTTACCTTGGAATAAATCTGCGGGTCTAGGGTCGATGAAGGTAACGCCTTTGTTACCAATAAGTTTTTTTACCTCATTTAAAGAGACACGCACAGTAGGATTATCCTTAACTGTAAATTTAGCTACTTTATATTGAGGAAATTCCTTAGTTACTGTTTGGGATGCTGCTTCGTAACCTTTGTAGCCACCATCTAATACGGCTATATCCCTTACTCCAGAACGTTCCAGCAAATAAGCTACCATCGTTGCACCTAAGACATCTCTGCCATCAGAGTAAACGAGTACACGGCTATTATTTGTGACTCCTGAATTGGCAAATATTTGTCCTAATCTTTGATTGTCCCAGTACTGTACTGGTAGACCTTCTCTAGGGCCACGAAAGGCCGTATCAGCAATATTTACTGCTCTAGGCAGGTGTCCATCTATATAGTCGAGAGGTAAATTCTGACTGAGGTGGTGTTAAGCTTTTTCGTAGCTAAATATATATAGTGCTTGACTTATGTTTTCACAAGAGGTAATTTATCAATATTAGATAAACATCGGTAAATTGATCGGTTTTTAGTATTTTAGGAGATTTCAAATAAAAAATAGCTCAAAAATTCTCTCCTCCACATTTTTCTGTGCCTCTATGGTAGCGTGTGACGAGACGCTCTGCGTAGCTTGCTTCGACCTAGAAGTATGCGTCTACGTTTATTTGGGTAATTTATTTATTGTAAGTTCTTTAACACAAAGTAAAGATATTTATTGTAAATTAGCCTAAGTTTATAGTTAACAGTTTATGCATAGTATAAATTGAAACCTTTCTTAAAAATCATTAGACATCTCCAAAATAGTATATTTTGTGGTAAAAGAACATCATGAAAAGTTTTTTAACACAAAAATATGAGTGACATACTGAATCACATTGAGGAAAATCGGAAAGAAACAAAGTGATTAATTGGTATGAAGTATGAACAGTTACAACAATTAATCCAAAATGCGGAGCAGTTACATCATGAGAAACAAGCTTTGTTAGAATCCAAAAAAGTTAGAATTTTGATAGTTTTCGGAGATGTCTATTGTTATAAAATATAGATTTTTCGACAACAAATAATTTAATGCGAGAAATAGATTACCAAAAAATACAACTAAAAAGGGGATTGTTCATCTAAAATCCAAAATAATATAAGTTTTAAGAAAAGTTGAATCTTATTATTGATGAACTACAGGCATTCAATTAAAAATAGCAAAATTGAGAATGTTAGTGATGGGAAAAAACATTACTTTCTCACACTAATATTCATTTTGGGAATAGCGATCGCACTCTTATTCATCAATACAACCGCATTGGCAGCTACACTTAATCCCTGTCCCGAAGGTATGGCGATGATTTCAGGAGGAACGTTCAAAATGGGGTCTGATAATTCCAGTTTTGTGGAAGAGCGATCGCCTGGAGATGTAACGGTGACTAACTTCTGTATTGATAAATATGAGGTAACAAATGCACAATTTAGTGAATTTGTCAAATTTACAGGATATGTGACAGTTGCAGAGCGTCCCTTATCTCAAGAACAGTTTCCCGATTTACCCGATGAGCAGCGATTACCGGGTTCCTTAGTATTTGAGATGGCAAAACCAGGCGTTAAGCAAGTTTCCTTTCTGAGTTGGTGGCATTGGACTACTGGCGCGAATTGGCAACATCCCTTTGGGCCAGACAGTGCGATCGCTAGCAAATCTAACTACCCAGTTGTTCACATAGCTTACGAAGATGCCCTAGCCTACGCTAAATGGTCGAGAAAATCCCTACCTACCGAAGCCCAATGGGAATATGCCGCCCGTGGTGGCTTGGATGGTGCAACCTATGCTTGGGGCGATGAATATTCTGAACATAGAGCCAACACTTGGCAAGGAATTTTTCCCTTTTTCAACACCAAAGCCGATGGTTACTTGGGCATTGCTCCTGTCGGTTCTTTTGCACCCAATGGTTATGGACTCTATGACATGACCGGCAATGTGTGGGAATGGACTACTGATTTATTTCAAGTTGGAGGCGATCGCAAATCCGATCAAATTAATCCTATTGTCTTAAATCAAAGCTTTGATCCCAATAAGCCCGATGAACCAAAGTTACACGTAATCAAGGGGGGAGCGTATCTCTGCGCTCCCAATTACTGTAGCCGCTTCCGTCCGGCAGCGCGGGAGTCAGAATCACCCGATACGGGAACTACTCATATCGGGTTTCGGCTAGTTAAAAATTTGCCTTCCAGCACACTACCAATTCGCAATTCGCAATGGGCTTCGCCCCGCTACGCTAACGCAATTCGCAATTGAATCAAGCCCGACACTAGGGGCGTTAACGTAGCGGGACGCAGTACGGTTTTAAACCTTCACTTTTTTCATAAATCCAAAATCTAAAATTGTATGACTGATCCTCACAAGAGCGATTCTTTGTATGCATCTCTGAAGTTAACTTCTGGTGCGTTCGCGCAGCGTCTCCGAAGGAGAATCGCCTTTTTGACAGCCCTGACGCTAATATTTTCTAGTCTCTTACCTCTACCTGCTTGGGCGGACTATGGCGACAAATTGCCATTACCCCAACCATCTTTTAAAGGCAAAATTGGCATTACTTACAAAGAATCCGAACCAGACTTCCCCAAACCCATTAAGGCTCCAGAAAATGCACCAAACGTGTTGCTGGTGTTGCTTGATGATGTCGGTTTTGGACAAACCAGCACCTTTGGGGGTCTGATCGATACGCCTAATTTAGACCGTCTTGCAGAAAGGGGATTGCGTTATAACCAATTCCACACTACAGCCCTCTGCTCTCCTACCAGAGCCGCATTGCTCACGGGACGCAATCACCATTCTGTGAATACAGGTGTGGTTCAGGAATTAGCCACAGGCTATCCAGGTTATACAGCGATTTTACCTAGAAGTGCGGCAACGATCGCTGAAGTATTGCGCGACTATGGATATAACACAGCGGCCTTTGGCAAATGGCACAATACCCCAGACTATGAAACCAGTGCAGCAGGCCCATTTGATCGCTGGCCGACAGGTTTAGGTTTTGAGTACTTCTATGGATTTCTGGGCGGTGATACCAATCAATGGAGTCCAGCCTTGGTAGAAAATACTCAACATATTCAGAAACCAAGCGATCACCCTGATTATCACCTCACCCCCGATCTAGCAGACCATGCAATTAAGTGGATTCGTACCCAACAAGCGATCGCTCCTGATAAACCCTTCTTTACCTACTTTGCCACTGGCGCTACCCATGCCCCACACCATGCGCCCAAGGAATGGATCGACAAGTACAAGGGTAAATTTGATCGAGGTTGGGATAAATTACGCGAAGACATCTTTGCTCGTCAGTTAGCCTTGGGTGTAATTCCCGCCGATACTAAGCTGACTCCTCGCCCGGCAGAACTCCCGGCTTGGGATTCCCTCACTCCCACCGAGCAGAAAGTTTATGCGCGTCAGGCGGAAGTATTTGCAGGTTTCCTCAGCCATACCGATGCACAAATTGGTAGAGTTATTGACGCGATCGATCAACTTGGTGAATTGGATAACACCTTAGTCTTTTTCATCGCCGGCGATAATGGTGCGAGTGCTGAAGGCGGCTTAACAGGTAGTGTTAATGAATTAAAAGTCTTTAATGGCGTAGCAGAAAGTCCTCAAGAAGTTCTCGCGGCTTTTGATGATTTAGGTGGGCCAAAAACCTTCAATCATTTTCATGCAGCTTGGGCTTGGGCAGTGGATAGTCCTTTCCAATGGACAAAACAAATTGCTTCTCACTTCGGTGGAACCCGCAATGGTTTAGTTGTGGCTTGGGGCGATCGTATCAAAAATCGTGGTGGACTGCGAAGCCAATTCCATCATGTAATTGATATTGCTCCCACAATTCTGGAAGCTGTGGGGATTGAAGAACCAGAGGTTGTCAACGGTGTAAAACAACAACCCATCGAAGGTACTAGCCTTGTTTATAGCTTTGACGATCCTGCTGTACCATCCCATCACAAAACCCAGTATTTTGAAATGTTTGGCAATCGTGGCATTTACGATCGAGGTTGGGTAGCAGCCGCCCGTCATGGACGCTTACCTTGGGAGCGTGTCTCCAAAACCACTTTCGATGAAGATAATTGGGAATTATACGATATTACCAAAGACTTCAGTGAAGCCGACGATTTAGCCAAGCAGAACCCTGACAAATTAGCGCAACTACAAAATCTATTTCTGAAGGAAGCAAAGAAATACAAAGTTCTGCCCTTGGACGATCGCTTACTTCAACGGTTTGATGTCAAAATCCGTTCCAACCTAATCACAGGACGTAATAGGTTTACTTATTACACATCTGTTGCAGGGATTCCCGAAGGTAGCGCTCCCAATATTAAGAATCGCTCCTTTAGCATCACTGCGGATGTGGATGCTGCTTCATCTGGTACTGAAGGCGTTTTAGTTACCCAAGGCGGACGTTTTGCGGGTTGGAGTTTCTTTTTAGAAGAAGGTAAACCCACCTTTGCTTACAACTTGTTAAATAGCGATCGCACAATCATTCAATCTTCCCAACCAATTGCGATCGGTAAATCCCAAATCAAATTTGACTTTACTTATGATGGTGGCGCTCCGGGAGCAGGTGGTACTGGTAAGCTTTCAATCAACGATCAACAGGTTGCCGAAGGTCGCATTGATAAAACCATAGGCTACCGATTTGGTTTAGATGAAACCTTTGATGTTGGTCAAGATACTGGCACTCCTGCGGTAGATACTTACCAAACACCCTTTGCATTCACCGGCAACTTACAGCAAGTCACCCTGGAATTGAAGTAATAGGGATTGGGAATTGGGCATTGGGCATTGGTTATTCTCCTCTGCCCCTCTGCCCCTCTGCAACTCTGCATGGAAAAAAATCATGAACGAAATCTTGTCACTAATCGATAAACTCGCACTTTTCACATTTATCGTGTTCACCATGCTGGGTGCAGGGTTAAGTCTAACCGTACAACAGATTTGGGAACCACTTCGCAACCCTCGCTTAGTTATCTCATCACTGCTGACAAATTTTGTCCTAGTGCCGCTTTTTGTATATTTATTACTACAAGTAGTACATTTAAGTGAACCACTAAGAGATGGCTTACTGATCATGGCAGTAGCATCAGGGCCTCCAGCATTGCCTAAACTTGCCCACATAGTCAAAGGCAATATAGCTTTCTCGGTGGGATTAATGATGTTGCTAATGCTGGGCACAATTTTTTATATGCCGATTGTACTGCCCCTAGTGGTGGAAGGTGTGCAAATTAACTCCTGGGACATTGCCAAACCCTTATTGTTAATGATGGTTAGCCCATTGATCGTTGGGTTATTCATCAAAGCAAAATTGAGTGCGATCGCCCCCATTATCCGACCGATTTTGTTCAAATTATCTAATGCTGGATTGCTTTTAGGTTTGGTTGTCAGGCTGATAGTTCACACTAACGATATCATTGGCTTATTACAAACAGGTGCAATTTTAGTTTGTGCTATTTTCATAGTCTTCTCCTTTACCGCAGGTTATCTTTTGGGCGGCCCTGGTATCGATACCCAACGAGTGCTAGGAGTAGGAACAGCTCAACGCAATTTTGCCGCAGCATTATTAGTAGCTACAAGTAATTTTGAAGATCCCAGTGTAGTAAGTATCATCATGGTAACAAGTATTTTAATGATGATTGTAGTTCTGATCGCCGGGCCAAAGTTCATAGAACTAGACCAAGGAATAGGTGTAGAAATAGAGCAGGTAGAGGGTTGAAACTTTCCTAACTGTAAAAATATCTCTGTTGCTCATTTTGACAAAAAGTCAGGAGCTTATTTAGTATCCTGCTTGCTTATTGACTAAATTTCTTAAAGGCTGACCGGCTCGGTAACGCTCTAAATTATCGAGAAACAAGGCGGCAATGCGTTCTTTCAATGCTGGGGAAATTGCGGAAGTATGGGGTGTAATAAACAAGTTTGGTAAAGACCATAAATGACTTTCTGGCGGTAAGGGTTCAATAGAAACTGTGTCTAATCCTGCACCTGCAATCTAGCCTTCAGTGAGAGCCTTAGTTAAAGCTGATTCATCCACAACCGCACCTCGACCCACATTAATTAAATAAGCATGACTGGGTAGCGATCGGAGTACTGTTTCATCAATTAAGGCTTTGGTTTCCGGTGTCAGAGGTGTGGCTACAACTAGATAGTCAACTTCTGGCAATAGCAATACCTTAGCCAATTTACGAGGGTTCAATGCCTGTAGAAACGGGATGAATACGCCCTAAAGAAGTAAGCTTGGCAAAAATCTGGGTTAATAAAATAGGCTCAGGCATTTCGGGAAGCATTTTTAAAATTTCACGGACATATCGAAAACCACGATAGTGAGCCTTAAGGTCAAGAATGCCAGAGTCGGGATTAAGGAGACGAAAATCCGTGAGAAGATGATGGGATAAGTTGACCATAAAGAATGCTAGATTAACAGCATTAGTTACAGCAGTTTGACTTAAGTTCATAAAATCTTCCAATCCCCAAAATTGCTTGGCATCTCGGAAATTGAATTCGATCTGAAAGCGCAGCTTGTAGTAGTCAATTATTTTCTCAGATGTCAATTTTAGGTCGCTAGAAAATAGAATCACATGGCTGCAAGCATGAGTTTTAAGATTGGTTTTGACAAGAATAACTACATTCAGAGCTTGGGCAAATTCTTTATGAAGTAAAGTCGCTTGATAAATAAGCTGTTCCACATTTAAGTCGCATAAAATAGCAACAAGAGAAACTCAAAAGACAAGCAAGACCTATCTAAAAGAGCAGCATTTAAAGAGAAGTTAGTTGGATATCTGGAAGTGTCAAAAGCAGAGCCAGAAAAGCTTCAAGTCTGGTTCTGGGATGAATCAGGTTTTAGCTTAAGAGTAATCCGCCGGAAAAATTGGAGCCGAAAAGGCCAAAGAAAAAAAGTTAGAGGACAACGCAGCAGTGGCAAAGTGAATATAATGGGCGCAGTAAGATTTCATGACCGAAAAAGGATTTGTTATTTTGTAGAAAAAGGAAACAGTGATATCTTCTACTCCTCATTACAACAGCTATATGAACAGGTTTTTCAAGAATGGGTAGACTTAGGTAACAAGACTGAAGATTTTATTGATAAAGGACCAAAAATCTTAATTGTTTTAGATAATGCTAGCTATCACAAAAAGAAAACAATGTTGGTCGAAGTAGAGCAGAATATGCCAAATATTCAACTGTATTTTCTGCCACCTTATAGCCCTGATTATAATCTAATCGAGCTAGTGTGGCATTCAGCTAAGGAATATATTGCTCATCGGTTATTTCAATCAGTTGAGCAATTAAAAAATTTAGGCTCTCCTAGACTTCGTTTGATAAATTAATACTAAAAACCCCCTAAAATACCTGATATAACTAGGTTTCGCTAAAATAGAATCAAAGATTTAATAAAAATATGCTTTTTGATTCTTGAATCCCCTACCATGTAAGAATTGAACCTGATATCAAGTATTAATTTTCTATAACTAGTCTAGGAGAGCCAAAATTTATTAGACCGACTGCTTAATCAAGGCGAATTAATTATTAAATGGACACGCCGAGTCAAACATAAAGGTAATGCTGTTGTGGCAAGTTAAATGTGGAAGAGCTTATCAGTTTGAATATCCTCATCAATGGTAATTTTACATAAATACTGATTAGGTATGTTATCGTAGTTAATTTTATCTCCGTATTTACGAAGTGAGCGCTTATTGGGGTCAGAGTGTTGATAAGGTATATATAATGCTGAATCGTAGCGAAGTTTTGAAATTATGTGCAAGTTAACTTGGCGAGCCATCTGTAAAGCATTATTGTTACCAAAATGTCCATCTAAGACTAAGTAAGTAAGGGGAATAAATTTAGCTAATAACCTAAACAGCGACTTAATCATTTTCTGAATTCGCAGTAATTCAGGTGTGAGAATTACCTGGGTTTTATTCTTGTTTTTACTCCCCTTCGGTCGTCCACGCCCACGTTTTTCTTGCGGTTTTATTTCTTTGGTTGGTGAGGGGCTACTTTTTTCTATATCGCTCTTTATCACCTGTTCTATCTGAATCGGAAACGAGTGCCTTTGCTCAACACTGACTAATGATAATGTAAAAAAAGATAGCCCTAATATGGGTTTGCTAGCCAAGCTAGAAAAAAATCTATCCAACCCATAAGTTTGTTTCCCTGATTTACTTATTACAACTTCATCTCCTGCTAGCAAATATGCCTCATTCGCACGAAATAAATGCTTGCGAAAGAATACCCAAAACAATGTCGCCCAAGGTATTACCGTATGAAAAAATCTCAACATCGTTCGATAACTACCACCACTGCCTGTCCAACGTGATATTCCCAACATAGTGACTCGCCCGCTCATTGCTAACATTGCCAGGATTATCTGGTTCAATTGCCGCATCGTCGTAGCGTTTATCTGCGGTAGCAAGCATTGTAGCAGTGATAAGATATCGGACATGGGCTGATTGTGGTTTTTGAGTTGTCGTTGTGAGAGACAATAACTCTACTACATCGGCCCTCTCTCTTCATCCTCTTATTTTGGCGAAGGTATTGCCTTAGATTTAGATTTAGGGCTATACATCAGTCATGCAAAATCACCCTCGTTCCTCTACAAGGGGTTCATATCTGCGTTCATAAGTACTGAGTACTTTTTAATTTACTCAGCACTCATGACTTATAACTCAGCTTTACGAAAGGACTGGTTGTGCTTCCTTAGACTCAGCTTTCTGCTTGAAGACGCTTGGTACTTCAGAGCTGAAAGCTTCACCTTGAACCACTTCTGAACGGGAACCATCAACCCCTACTGGAACATCGCCTGTGATGGTGGTGCGATAGAGGAGACGTTCGACATCCAAATGATCCAAATCTTGAGGAGCCAAATGTACGGTGGCGCGGTTGTCCCAGAAAGCGATATCACCGTTGTTCCAACGGAAACGGGTGGTGTAGGCAGGTTTGGTGACTTGGTTAAAGAACAACTCTAGCAACAGTCTGCTCTCTTCTGGTGATACATCAACAATGCGAGAGACGAAGCCAGGGTTTACGAACAAGGCACGCTCACCAGTCTCAGGATGAACTCTGACGACTGGGTGAATAGAAATCAGGGGATTGACAGCAATGCGATCGTCGAATTTGTTGTTGCGGGGTTGATAACCGCCTCCATTAAAGCGATGTTCCGCTTTTAATGTATCAGCTAGCGATCGCAGGGGTGCTGAGAGTCCCTCATAAGCTGCCACAAGATTACTCCACTGGGTATCACCACCGAAACTAGGGACATTAACTGCGCGTAAAATTGACGCTGCTGGTGGGTTGATCGCCGCCGTTACATCTGTGTGCCAAGGACCGCCAGTGCGAAAACCATACTGCTGCTCATAAAGCTTACGGTCTACGGGTTTGATCTGGGGGAATCCCAGAACTGGTTCAGGCTCTCCCAAGGGATGGGCGAAAGTCACTTCGCCAAAACGAGATGTAAACTCGACCTGGGCAGCATGATCGATGTTCTGACCACGAAAGAACACAACTTTCCACTTCAATAGCGCTTTGCGAATTTCTTGGACTTGATCATCATTCAGAGGACGGGAAAGGTCTACGCTACCGATTTCTGCACCGATGAAACCAGCTACCTGTTTAACTTCTATATGTTTGTAGCCCATTAGGATTCTCCAGAGTTTGATTTATCAGGAGGTGTTCACACTCGCCTATTTCCTTGGGAATTTTGCCGATACTCTGCTAGCAATATTCCAATGCTGGGAGTATAACTGAAATTATCATACACTATTCCGATAGATTTAACGTAGTATGCAGTTGCTAAATAGTAATTTCCTACGTTTTTACAGACCAATCCTCTTCTATAGTGATTCGATGTCAATGTGCAAAAGCCTTGGCTCAGACAGATCAGCGATGCCTGGGTAGTAAACTACGCGATTATTTGACAATTCTTAGCTAACCTAATTATTAGTAAACCATGATAAAATTTTCCTCATGAAAATTTGGCATAGACAACTAGGGAAAAGCATCAGTAATATCACGTACCACCATTTACCCGCCTTGCGCTGGCGTAATTTTCGCCTGTTTTTCGGGGGACAGTTACTATCAATGTCTGGAACATTTATGACCCAGCAGTTAACTATTCCTTGGCTGGTATACGATTTGACTCAATCGCCTTGGTTGTTGGGAGTTGCAGGGTTTGTACAATTTTTACCTACGTTATTACTGATTCCCTTTTCGGGCATATTGTCCGATCGCTGGAGTCGTCGTGACTTGTTAATTGTGGTACAGATATTGGGAATTAGCGTTTCTCTGGCTTTAACGATTCTCACCTTTACCAATTGGATTACCTTTCCTATCCTCTTGGTACTAAGTGCTTTCAATGGTTTGCTCAAGGGATTAGATATGCCCGTGCGCCATACAATCGTCACCGAAACTGTAGACGATCGCGCCGATTGGGGTAATGCGATCGCTTTGAATTCAGTAATGTTAAGTTCCTCTCTCGTCGTGGGGCCTGCTATGGGCGGGATTTTGATTGCGACACTAGGGGTAAAATATTGTTTTCTTTACGATACCCTTAGCTATATTCCTGCCATATTTACCTTGCTAGCGATGCGGTTGCCAGCCAGACAGATGCAACCCCTTACGGGCATTAGCGATACTTTGGAGAAATTGCGGGAGGGCTTTGAATATGTCTGGAAATTCCAGCCGATTAGAGTAATTTTATTAATGCTAGCGTTACATGGTTTCGTCGGGATGTCTCATGTCGCGCTGATGCCTGTTTTTGCAGCAAAGATTCTCAATGGGAACGCAACAACAATGGCTAACCTCAGCACTTCAGCACCGATTGGCTCGTTGTTTGCTTGTTTGTATCTAAGTGTCAGACGAGGAATCGTAGGCTTAGAGCGTTTGATTGTAGTCGCTCAAGTTTTGATTGGGATGAGTTTGATATTCTTTTCACTCTCGCGTCAAGTTTGGCTATCTATAATTATTCTGGTATTTGTAGGCTGCTTTTCTATCCTCAACATTACCAGTAGTAATATGATTATTCAAACCTTAGTTACCGAGGATAAGCGTGGACGAGTAATGAGTTTTTACGCCCTAGCAATGGTGGGTACAATGCCCTTTGGAAATTTGTTAGCTGGGACTTTGGCAGATAATTTTGGTGCGACTAATGCCTTGATTGTCTGTGGTAGTCTGATTATTTTAGGTGCGTTCTGGTTCTCTGCACAATTGCCAGCAGTAAGCCGTTGGATTGCTCGGTAAACAAGTCGCTTCTCTTTGTGCAACAAAGCAGATATTTGGACAACAAGCATCTTCCACCACACCTTAAAAGTGTAGTGGAAGACGATCAATTACATCAACCTGGCAGAAGAAAGTTGCATTTATAGCTCAATACAGTTAAGTTAAGTTAAGTTAAGTTAAGTTAAGTTAAGTTAAGTATTTCTTCCTCCTCCTCCTTTGCGTTCTTCTCTGACGAGACGCTACGCGAATGCGGTTCGTTAAAAAATTGAATTTGACAAAGAGTTAAGCCTTAACTAAACCGTATTGACTTATAGCTGATAGCTGATTTTTTCATCCCAAGGGGCAGGTTTGCTAACTTGCTCCCATATAGGACTATACAAGGCTTCATGTAGTTCGCGTGCTAGTACCACCAAACCTGCATAACTAGCGTAAGCATGGTGACGTTCATGGTTAATGTCTAAAAAAGGGATTCCCGTTTTGAGTGCTGTATATTTATTGCCAGCCCCAGTAATCAATACATCAGCTTTTGTTTGGTGTAATACCTTTAATAAAGCCTGGGGAGTTGTGTCAGACAAAAGCATTGCATCTGCACCAAGATATTGTTTAATTTTAGCTTTCTCCTCTTCTGTTGTTTTGCCATCTGTAGCTGCAATAACCTCCATTCCCAAGTCTTGGGCTGCTAAAATAAGCGACCAACTTTTCACACCACCAGTAGAAAGAATAATTCGCTTACCTTTTAAATCAGCAAGGTAAGGAGCTAAAGCAATATCTAGAGCAGCATTTTCTTGGGCAATTAACTTTTCTGTACGTTCTTGCAGTTCACAGGCAATAACACTATCTTCCAAGGATATGCTTAATTTTGCCGCAACATTCCGCAAGCAATCGTTTAAGTTGGTCGCACCATAAAACGATTCTTCAATATAAGGAATTCCATAGCGTTCCGCCATAGTTTGCGCCATCTGTATAGCTACATTTGAGCAAAGTACTACATTTAATTTGGCGCGATGAGCATAGCAAACTTCTTGATAACGAGCATCACCTGTAATTTTAGAAAGAACGCGAATCCCCATTTTTTGGAATAATGGTAAGATATTCCACGTTTCACCTGCAACATTATAGTCACCAACAATATTAATATCGAATGGTGTAGTAAATTCAGGTTCGGCTGTACCAATGACAGCATTCAATAAAGTTTCATTACCGATGCGATTCCCTAAATTTTTACTACCAAGAAATCCAGGCGCATTTACATAGATAACTGGGATATTAACTTGTTGTCTTGCAAGTTGGCAAACACTATCAATATCATCACCAATCAAAGCAGACAGACAAGTAGCATAAACAAAAATAGCGGCAGGATGATAGCGTTGAGCAACAGCCACAATCGCTTTGTACAGTTTCTTTTCTCCACCAAAAACGATATTACCTTCACTAAAATCAGTAGTAAAAGCAGTTTGGTATAATTGTGAGCCTGATGATAGGCTGCCATGAGTTGCCCAAGGATTGTGAGTACAAGAAACAGCACCATGTACTAAATGAACAGCATCAGTAATAGCTCCGACAGAAACCATCGCTCCATCAAAAGGGCAATTTCCTTGGGTTGCACCTGGTTGTGGTGGTTTTGTGCAAGTGAGTTTTTTCTGACCAGTAAATTTTTTCTGGTTAGATTTGCAAGGTGTTTCACTAAGTAGTTCGTTAATTGCGACTTGAGTATTTTTCATGCTTTTCCTCGTGCTAAAAATAAATACAAAACAGCCAAAACTGAGGAGTTAGGAGTATTATTTTCTCTCTATCTCCTATTTATTTTTGCTACTTACCACTTCCTAGTCTCCACTCGTTTTTATAGATGGTAGTAGACAAAATTTATTGCGATTGATTGCAGAAAAATTACAAAAAACAGCAATTGATGCACTAGCATTTCAGATAAAACAAGCAACTCCTCTGATGCATCCTGTATTTTTAGAAATACCTGTTATAGCAGTCCTTAATTGTATGAGGTACACCTTCGCCTCTAGCCCCTCACTGCAACCAGATGTAACTCACTCAGACGATAAACACTATAATTCTTTGGCTAATGTTAGTCTATCTAAATATTAGTATAGCTAATAATATGTGAGATCAAGTATTTTTTTGAGATTTTTAGAATATAAATTATTAGATAATTAAGCAGGATAAATTATATACATATTTTCTATGTACCTTATGTTCTGTTTTATAATCCCATTAAGTAATTTATTTTTTACTAATAGTATTTCAGGTATTTTATTTTATTTAAATAAAATAAAAATTTATACAGGTAATTATAGCCTTAATTATTTGAAAATACTCTAAATCTATGGCTAAACAGAACTATATTAAGTAAGAAATTTTCTTGAAATTTGAAAAGTATACACTATTTGAACTACGAGCTTTAGCCGTAGTCCTGGTTAGATTGACGGTGGCGATCGCTATAAACCAATTTACAAGAGAAGGCAGTTCAAGCTTGCCCAAAGATGTATCAAAACTTTAGTTTTAGGTCTAACCGGAAAAATTATTCAGTGTCTGCCAAATTTAGCAATCAATTCCTCCCGTGACAATTGCATGAGCAATGGAGTAAATTCTTCAGGGAGTAATGCTAATACTGGTTCAATAATTGCTTGAAGTTCTTTATCTAATGAACCAAAACGAAGTTGTAATAAGTTTTCGACTACAAGACGTTTACCTTCTTGTTTGGCTTTTTCACGGTTTACTCCCTTTAGAAAAGGCGACATCATTATTGTGTGAATAATATCACTTAAAAACCCACAAAGTCAACAGCCTACACCTCATCCCATAGCGCACTGACTAATTCAGCATCGGATTCTTGGCACGGTCTTATATCCATCTACATCTAAATCAAATGACTTGCCTTTACGCATTGTTTGTGAAATACTACTCTTAAACTACGTTAAATCGATATATTTTAAGTAGTATAGTACAAAAATTACCATAAAACATTGCGTCCTGAAAGCAATTACAGGCTAATTCTAAGATGACAAACACAGAAATTCGCACCGCTCAAGTTAAAGTCCCTAACGGAGATTTGCAAATTGATGCTTACTTAGCTGAACCAGTCCAAAAGGGAACCTTCCCAGCTGTGATCGTGATTCAGGAAATTTTTGGGGTTAACATTCACATTCGGGAAGTTGCTGAGAAATTTGCTAAAGACGGGTATGTAGCGATCGCACCGACGTTATTTCAACGCACCGCCCCCGGTTTTGAGGGTGGATACACCCCTGAAGATGTGCAGCAAGGGAGAGGTTATAAGGAGCAAACAACAGCCGATGAAATACTGAGTGATATTAAAGCTGCGATCGCTTACTTAAAAACCTTACCAAATGTGCAAGGAGATGCGATCGGCTCCATTGGTTTCTGCTTTGGTGGTCACGTTGTTTACCTAGCTGCCACTTTACCAGACATTAAAGTTACAGCTTCTTTCTATGGTGGCGGTATTCCTAACTCAACTCCCGGCGGTGGAGAACCAACCATCACCCGCACTTCAGAGATTAAAGGCCCCATCTACGCCTTCTTTGGTCTTGATGATCAGGGAATCCCCTTAGAACATACAGAACAAATTGAGGCTGAACTGAAGAAAAATCAGATTACTCATGCAATCTTCCGCTATTCGGGAGCAGGACATGGCTTTTTCTGCAACCATCGCGCCAGCTACAATGCCGAAGCTGCTGCCGATGCTTGGAAAAACGTTCAAGAATTGTTCCAAAAAAACCTTCAGCTTCAAAAAGTCTAAATCTTTGAGTTACAGCAGTTTTCATGTATTTGAACCACATCTGTCATCAGAGCAGAGCATTGCTCATTGGTGTCAACTTAACGTGAAACTGCACGTCCACCAGGAATTGAAATTCCTGGCTCATAGCCGAAGTCATCTAAAGATGACTAAATATCCCCAAAAATCTTGAGTCTACTTCAGTAGACTTCAGCTATTAGGCGGTAACTTCAGTTTCCGACGGGTACTCAAGCCAAGCGAGAAGCCATTTCTAGCTTAAGTTGACACCAATGAGCATTGCTGTGCCCCTATGGTCATTTACCTGAAAGTAGCTGTAAAAGCAATACAACGCTAGAGGCGCACACATGTGCGCCTATAGGATTGAAAATCGGCAAGTATTAACCAAATAGTCAAAACCAAATAACAACAAAGTATCACATCCATGATTACCGCCTTAAAACAACCACGAGTTCAGATTTTCCAACGTTTTTCACTATTCCTATTACCTGGATTATTAACAATCTCAACAACCTTAATCAGTTGCTCAGTACAAACCCCAAACTCAGAAAATCAAACCACTGAGTTGAAAACCAAAGTTGTGCGAATGGGATATCAAAGTTCTGGGGATATTTTCAGACTTAAAGGATTGATCGAAAAACGTCTAAAGCCTTTAGGTGTTTCTGTGGAATGGGCGCAATTTGCCGCTGGACCACAATTGATGGAAGCGATGAATGTTGGTAGGGTTGATATTGGTTCTGTCGGCGAAACTCCCCCAATATTTGCCCAAGCGGCTGGTACATCTTTAGTCTATGTTGCTAGTAATAAACCTAGTACTGGTAAAGGAAGCGGAATTATCGTCCAAAATAATTCACCAATTCGGACTTTAGCCGACCTCAAAGGCAAAAAAGTAGTTTTTCAAAAGGGTTCTGCTTCACATTACTTATTAATAAAAGCTTTAGAAGAGGGTGGTTTGAAATATAGTGATATTCAAGCCATTAGCCTCCCTCCTTCAGAAGCCCGTGATGCTTTTATTCAAGGAAAAATTGATGCCTGGGTAACTTGGGACCCTTATTTAGCTGTGGCCCAAAAGAAAGCCAATGCTCGTGTTTTGCGAGATGCTAGTGGCATTTCTACTCAGGGCGGATATTATATGGCGGCGCGAAAGTTTGCCACAGAAAATCCGAAATTAGTGCGATTAGTTCTTGAGGAGATAGATAACACAGGCCAATGGAGTGAAAAAAACCGAGCAGAAGTTGTAAAACTGACTATTCCTGTATCGGCTCAATAAGTCGGGGTAGCGAATAAAAGTAAAAAGACTTGCTAACATCCAATTTATTGAGAGTTAACTAGATTGTTCTAACGCAGGGATTCTATTTGAATGCAAACGCTTGACTATAAAGGTTGAGGATTAATAGAAAATTTTGAGCGAATAATAGTGTCCAATTCGGGGATTTTATCAGAGAGAGAAATCCGGTCATGTATATATTCAAAGAAGCTGATTCCCAATTTACGAGTAGTGGCAACAAGAGACATAAAAATGTCCCATGCCTTAGTACCCTCACTCGTTTGAGTGGCGTAACTAATTTTTTCGTCGCTGCACCATAGTCCTAGCAGCTAATTCCGCCGGATTATTATGTAAAGGTAAGTTTGGATACTCTAAGACCAGCAGTAGTTCAGACTCTTTAGCTGCCGTTAATTTTTTTTCGCTCATCTAATTGTTTATATCCAGTTTCAGTACCGAATAGCTGACAGAATTTAGTCTTTAATTCCTGTTTGGTTTTTTGGGGAAGGGGGAATTTCTGTAAGCGACTAATTCTCGGTAGTAATCCCAAAATTCCCCCTAAAAATTTGTCTAATGTTTGTTGACAAAAACCAACAAATGGACTTAATTTTTTTATAATGTCTGGCTTCATGTACCCAACATAAAGCCAAATTATCTGTAATTAATTTGAATTGGGGTGCATCATCGCAGACCAGAAATTCTACCACTGGTATTTGAGATTGCTGATGATAGAACGAAATTGCAGCAGCTTCCAAAACACGAGTCCGGTATTGAGAACCTAGCTTGCTTAAATACGTATCCAGCAATGAATTAAACTCTAATTCAGTCAAAACTGTTTCTTGCGGCAACAATTTCATTTGATTGTGCCATTTAGTTGGGACATTAAAACTTGTAAGCAACTCGTAAGTCAGCCCATTTAGAACATATTCAAGCTCTTGTCTATTTTGCAAGACCCCAATTACGCTTAGTCGGTCTTTCTTAGCTGTAGTTGAGTAGACTGTGTACCAGGGGTTACAAATTACATTCGTGGTCTGATTTACTCCTTTAACACGGGCACTTGTTTGGTCTATATGCTGCCACGAGCTACTTTCTAACCCAGATGTATAAACTTGATTATATTCAGCTTCAAAATCGCCTAAGTTTTTGATGAGTAGATTTGATAAATAGCCAGCCGACATTGAGATCCCAATATTCTCTAAAAACTCTAGCAACTTACCTTGGGTCATATTACCGCCGTAATATAAGCTAATTACTAGAGCTTTTATTCCCGGACCAAATTCTCCATCGTAACCAGGTGGCAAAGATGCTAAATACGTTTTTCCAACACTAGGCGAGTAATATTTTTCTTTCCGGAATAATACGTTATCAGTTAACAGTGAAATATCTTGAATGATTACCTCTTCATAGCCTTTGAACTGTGCATCAGGCGGTAGCTCACTCGCCGGATAATCCAGAATGCATGTCCTGTCTACTTTTATGCTCTGATTTTTGCTACTTTTCGTATGTTTTTTTGGAGTGTGTCGTTCTTTTTCGGATGAATGATTGCTCTTGAACCCTTTCGACTGATTGCTCTTGATTTCTGGTTTCCCCTGTTCGCCTTTCAGACGATTGTTTTCGTCCCGTAGTTTTTGGTTTTCTTCACGTAATTCTTTTATCTCTGATTGTTGCTGCTCTATGACGTTTAGCAGAACAGTTAATGTCTGGCGCAAGGATTCGTCTGCAAACTTTGAGGGGTCGATGGTTTGCAACAATGCCTCTACTTGTTTTTCTGGAGATTGCTTTTGCGCCATGTCATATATTCTACGACCCTATGTGCATCTCTCTACTTTGTTATTTTTTCTACTACCCCGATTTATTGAGCGGATACCTATTCCTCACCTCAAAATTGATGAAGACATTTTAAAAACAATGGTTGAAAGGCGAACTTATGGGTTAAGGCCAATTACCCCAGAAATCATGGAAAATCAACAGAAGATTGCAGATTTGTTTGCCAAAGAAAAAGTGATTCCTAAACCCATCAGTATTAAGGAAGCGATGCTGACTAGCGAACAATATGCAGCCATCACACCAGAAACCATCAGTCAGAAATAGAGACAGGAGATAGGAACATGGAAGTTTTTTGGTATTTGCCGACACAAGGAGATGAGCGTTATTTAGGTACTACAATTGGGAGACGAGCAGCCACTTATCCCTACATGCAGCAAATCGCTCAAGCTGTTGATAAATTGGGCTATGGTGGGATGTTGATTGGTACTGGACAAAAACAAGATACTTGGATTGTCGCGACTTCCTTAATTTCAGTTACAGAACGCTTGCGGTTTCTTGTAGCCTTTCGTCCGGCAATTATGTCGCCTTCTTTGGCAGTGAGAATGGCTGCTACTTTTGATCAGATTTCTAACGGTCGAATTATTCTGAATGTTGTCACTGGCGGCGACACAAAAGAACTTGCAAAAGATGGGATTTTCTTAGATCACGATCAGCGTTATGAACTCACAGATGAGTTTTTGACAATTTGGCGATCGCTCATGCAAGGTGAAGAAGTAACCTATAGTGGTCGCCACTTGCAAGTTCAAGGCGCAAAACTCCAATTTCCTCCCATACAAAAGCCTTATCCCACCTTATATTTTGGTGGTTCTTCAGATGCGGCGCTCCAAGTTGCTGCCAAACACATTGATGTGTATTTAACTTGGGGTGAACCACCAGAGCAAGTTGCCCAAAAGATTGCCAAGGTACGCCAATTAGCAGCCGAACAAGGTAGAACGGTACGTTTTGGAATTCGGATGCACGTTATAGTCCGCGAAACTACGCAGCAAGCTTGGGATGCAGCTAACGAACTGATTCAGTATGTCGATGATGAAACCATAGCAACTGCACATCAGCGGTTTGCTCAATCTGAATCAGAAGGACAACGCCGTATGGCCCAACTGCATAAAGGTAAGGTTGCCTCCGGCACGCTACGCGAACGCAAAAACTTAGAAATTAGCCCCAACTTATGGGCAGGTGTTGGCTTAGTGCGTGGAGGTGCTGGGACTGCCTTAGTTGGAGATCCAGACACAGTTGCAGCGCGAATGCTGGAATATGCCGATTTAGGAATTGATACCTTCGTTTTCTCAGGGTATCCTCATCTCGAAGAAGCTTATCGAGTCGCAGAATTACTGTTTCCTCGCTTACCGATGCAAACACCAGCGTTGGCTACGCTCGACGCAGGCATCGCATTACCACAGCAAGTTGCAAGTACATTTAGTGAATTTGTTACCAAAACAGATTTACTCAAACCCCAGCCAGTGTAAGCAATTCAAAATTAAAAAAACTAGCGTGTATAACTCATAACACCTTAGTACAACATTGCATAAATTCGGCAAAACTCTGCGTTCCTCTGCACTTACTTTGCGTGCCTCTGCGTTTAAAAACACTTCTTACCAAACAGAAAAAAGCATGACTATAAAAAAACCTCAACTTAGATTAGGTGCATTTTTGCCCAGCACTGGCCATCACGTAGCATCATGGCGACACCCCGAAGCGGAAGTTGACGCTGGTTTGAACTTTCAGCATTATAAAAGGCTGGCACAAACGGCGGAACGCGGCAAATTTGACATGATCTTTTTTGCAGACGGCGTGGCTGTGCGCGATCGCAATCAAAGCGCCGACCTTTTAAGCCGTAACGGTAAACTTGTCCACTTTGAACCTCTCACCCTGTTGTCGGCTCTGTCTGTAGTAACGGAAAACATTGGTTTGACAGCAACAGTATCCACCACCTACAACGAGCCTTATCACCTCGCCCGCAAGTTTGCATCACTAGATTATCTCAGCGGCGGTCGTGCCGGTTGGAATCTCGTGACTTCCGCGACTGAAGCTGAAGCGTTAAACTTCAATCGGGAAAAACACATGGAGCATACCCTACGTTATGAGCGTGCCAAAGAGTTTGTGGATGTTGTCACGAAACTCTGGGATAGTTGGGAGGACGATGCCTTCTTACATAATAAGGAGTCGGGTATTTACTTCGATCCAAATAAACTGCACGTTCCCAACCACAAAGGCGAACATTTTTCAGTACGCGGCCCGCTAAATGTGGCGCGTCCCATCCAGGGTTATCCGGTGATCATTCAAGCTGGGTCTTCCGAGGATGGTAAGGATCTGGCTGCACAAACGGCGGAGGTAATTTTCACTGCCCAGCAGACCTTGGCAGAAGCTCAGGCTTTTTATCAAGATGTGAAGGGGAGACTGGCTCAATATGGGCGCTCACCTGACCATCTCAAGATCATGCCTGGTGTATTTCCAGTCATCGGCAAAACTGAGCAAGAAGCTAAGGATAGATTCGATCAGATTCAAGAGTTGATCGATCCGGTGGTCGGCTTAAATTTGCTTGGTTCAATGATCGGTGGATTTGACTTATCCGGCTATCCGTTGGATGGGCCGTTGCCGGATTTACCAGAAACTAACGGCGGTAAAAGCCGTCAGCAACTTTTGACTGACCTGGCTCGCAGAGAGAATTTAACGATTCGACAACTGTATTTATGGATTGCTGGAGCGCGTGGGCATCGCCAGATTCTAGGCACACCTGAACAAATTGCCGATCAGTTAGAAGATTGGTTTGTCAATGGCGGGGCAGATGGCTTTAATATCATGCCACCTTGGTTGCCCGGAGGATTAGATGAGTTTGTAGACTTGGTAATTCCTGAATTGCAACGTCGCGGTCTGTTTCGTACAGAGTATGAAGCACGAACCCTCCGGGAAAATCTTGGTTTACCTCGTCCAGTAAATCAGTTTAGCAAAGTTGCGGCTGTCGCTGAAGCTGCGATCGCCTAACTTCATTAGACATCTCCAAAAAAGATGTAGAGACGTAGCAGTGCTACGTCTCTACAAGGTTTCTAGACAAGGCATATTTAATTTCTGGAGATGTCTCAACTGGCTGTAAAAACGTCACAACATTATTAAGTATCCCAACAAAAGAGAGCAAACAGTATGACGAAATATGTAAATCTTGGCAAAACTGGACTCAAAGTATCGCGTGTCACCCTCGGCACCATGACTTATGGTTCGCGTAAATTGCGCGAATGGGTATTAGAAGAAGAAGAAAGTCGTCCATTTATCAAACTGGCTTTGGAATTGGGGATTAATTTCTTTGATACCGCCGATGTCTATTCCTTGGGCGCTAGTGAAGAAATTGTCGGACGAGCGCTCAAAGACTTTGCTAAACGAGATCAGGTTGTTATTGCTACCAAAGTACATGGTAAAGTCGGCGATGGCCCAAATGATCGAGGACTATCTCGCAAACATATTTTTGACAGCATTGATGCTTCTTTGCGGCGGCTACAAACTGATTATGTAGACTTGTACCAAATTCATCGTTGGGATTATGAAACACCAATCGAAGAAACCCTAGAAGCACTGCATGATATTGTCAAAGCAGGTAAAGTCCGTTACTTAGGAATTTCTAGTGTTTACGCATGGCAGTTTGCTAAAGCCCTTTATACAGCAGATATTCACGGCTGGACTCGTTTTGTATCAATTCAAAATCACTACAACCTAGTTTATCGGGAAGAAGAACGAGAAGTGATACCCTTAGCCCTAGATCAAGGGATTGGTATTATTCCTTGGAGTCCCTTGGCGCGGGGCTTTTTAGCAGGGAATCGCAGTAAGTCAGACGATGGCCAAACACTGCGGGCAAAAACTGACGAATTTGCTCACAATCTCTACTATCAAGATTCAGATTTTAAAGTAGTTGATCGCGTAGTTGAATTAGCCGGAAAACGGGGTGTGAAACCCACACAAATTGCCCTAGCTTGGCTATTGCATCAACCAGGTGTAACATCTCCGATAATTGGCGCTAGTAAGATAGAACATCTTAAAGAGGCTGTGGAGGCAGTGGATTTAGAGCTTTCTGATGAAGAGCGCAAATTTTTAGAAGAACCTTACACACCCCATCCTATACTAGGGCATCAGCACCCATCTGGAAATCGCCCATAGAGTAATCTTGCACCAGGCGGCTGGAAGTCACGGCTACACAGGCAAAACCCGCCTACGCGGGTTAAAAACCTTGATTTTACCTCTTTTTGCCTAAAGTTTGCCACCACGTAAACTTTGTGGGGAATTCCGCGAAAGAGGTTAAAACCCCTGCTGCTTATCGAACAGAATTCAGGAGTCAGGAGTCAGAATGGGCTAAACGCCCCGCTTCCGCTAGCAGCATGAATTATGACCGAAAAAGCGGATAGCGCCGGCGGCAAGCGAGTATTTTCGAGTCGCGTCTGAATAACCGGGCTTAAAACCCCCACCAAATCGTAGATTTGGTGGGGCAACAATTCAGTGGGGGATTCAGACCCCCACTGATAGCGCCGGCGGCAAGCGAGTCTGCGTTCGCTTTTAGCGTCTCGTAGAGAGCGTCTTGATTCTGACTCCTGAATTCAGAATAGCTGAATTCTTCTTCAAGTTTCATTCAATCTTGCATTATCCTGTCTTGCCCTGTTCAAAATTCTAAGTTGTTGAGTTGGATCTTTGTCAGTCCCTCCCATTTTGCCATGATGCCAACCCATGTTACGGGTGTAACTACCCAGCAAGTTTTGGGTAATTAACTGTTCTGTATCAACCTCATCATCCAGTTCGGCATAAGGTGAGACATAGAGCGCATCAACAGGGCAATACAACTCGCACAAAAAACAAGTCTGGCAATCTGATTTACGAGCAATTACGGCTATTCCATCGTCTCCAGAATCAAAGACATCGCGCGGACAAACTTTCACGCAGATATCACAGCCGATACAGCGATCGCTATCAACAATTTCAATCATTACGCTACCTCTTGCAACTGATTTTCTGCGGCGACAACCACAACATCATCGATACCACTGGTAAATATTCTTCTTGTTTGTTGCACGTCAGTTTTTGTAAAATCTGTGCGTCGGTGCATTCCTCTACTTTCTTTACGTGCATCCGCACTTGCCCAGATCCAGCGAGCTGTGGCCGCCATCGCCGCAGCTTCCCGTGCGCGTAGAGCATTGCGACCTTCACCTACTAGATAATCGCTAATATCTGCCCATACTGCATCCAAACGTTGACGTGACAGCGCTATCCTCGCTCCAGAACGAAAGAAATTAACATCAAGCGGCAAGGCTTCAGCCTGAACAGCACTAATCGCTTCCGATATTAGCTCATCCTCTAGCGGCTGTTTACGGGGACGCAAACCTGCTTGACCTAAACCACGAACCAAGCGTGTCCCGGCTTTGTCGCCTAAAGAGGCAGCAAAAAGTGCTGCTGCGCGACCACTCCAAGTCCCACTAGCGATCGCCCAGGATGCATTAGGGCTTCCCCCTCCTGAAACTGCCCCTGTAAGATTTTCCCGAGAGGCGGCATCACCTGCGGCATAAAGTCCGGGCACTTTTGTCGCGCAATCATTGTTGATGATTTCCAGTCCACCTACGCCGCGAACAGTTCCTTCGGAGCGTAGTGTCACTGGGAAGGGTTGTTGGAATGGATCTAAACCAATCCTCTCAAATGGTAGAAAGCAGTTAGGTTGACCCTGGCGCAACCATTCATGTTCGATAGGGTTGCCGCGATTCATCAGGGCATACACTTTTTCACCGGCAAGCAACTGGCGTGCAATACGTACAGCTCGGTCTTCCCCAGTTTCCGGTAAGGGAGAGCCATCCTCTAGATAAAAACTGGCGAAGGTAAAGGTCAATCCCTTAGTCACAGAAGTATGAGCGGGTGATAAGCCATATTGCGAGGAAAATTCCATCCCAGATAGCCTGACTCCTGCCTCTGCTGCCATAAGATAACCATCACCTGTATTACCATCGCAACCTAGTGCATGAGACAGAAAAGCGCATCCGCCAGTTGCCAGCACAACGGCACCTGCTCTGACTTCCCAGCGATTCCCAGTGCGCGGATAAATACCTGCTGCACCTGCGATCGTACCATCGGCCCAAAGTAGTTCGAGTGCGGGATGATGGTCAAGAATGCTTACACCAGCTGCTCCCGCTCTTTGGCGCATGAAGCGCATATAATCTGGGCCACGCAAGTTAGCACGGTAGGGATTGCCCTGCTCATCAAAAGGAAAAGGATAGCCGTTATCCCCTAAATCATCTAAACCTATTTGTGCCTGCTCAATCACACGCTGCAACCAACGGCGATCGGCAAGTCCTGATGAGCGAGACAGGCGACGCTCAATTTCTGCATCACGTTCTGCACCTTTGGGAAGATACCATGCGCCAGTATTGGATGGTGCTGTTGCCCCTGATGTACCGCAATACCCCTTATCCGCTAGGATGACACGGGCACCTTGCTTTGCTGCTGAAAGTGCTGCCCAAGTGCCAGCCGGCCCGCCACCCAGAACTAAGACATCAGTGGTAATTACACTCTGTGCTGCCGAGACTTGAAAAGTTTTTGTATTCATATCATCGCTGTATAAATTTGTTTAGTAGCCTGCTTCCTTATTGACTACATTCCGTAAAGGCTTATTGCCTCGGTAACGCTCCAAGTTATCAAGGAATAAGTTTGTAATGCGTCCTTTTAATGCTGGGGAAATTGCGGAAGTATGGGGCGTAATAAAGAGGTTAGGTAATGACCATAAAGGACTTTCTGGCGGTAAGGGTTCAATAGAAACTGTGTCTAATCCTGCACCTGCAATCCAGCCTTCAGTCAGAGCCTTAGTTAATGCTGATTCATCTACAACTGCACCGCGACCGACATTAATTAAATAAGCATGACTGGGTAGCGATCGCAGTACTGTTTCATCAATTAAAGCTTTAGTTTCTGGTGTTAGAGGTGTCGCCACAATTATATAATCAACCTCTGGCAACAATGCGTGCCATTCATCTGCACCGACGATTTTATCAAAATTTGGTAGAGGTTCAGGACGACGACGACCACCCCAAACTCTCGCCCCAAATGGTTTAATACGAGCTGCGATGGCCTGGCCTATGTTTCCAGTCCCAAGAATTAATACAGTTGAATTTGCTAACTCTGGTAGTACTAACCAGCTTTTTTCCCATTTGCGTTGATCGTGATCTGCTTGCAATTGCCGTAACTGTTTGGCGTGATAGAGGATCAAACTTAAGACAAATTCCGAAATCGGAATTGCATGAACCCCCGCGCCATTAGTCAGAATAATATCGTGTTCGAGAAAAATCGGTGTCAAAATGTGATTTACACCAGCACTAGGAGTTTGTTGCCAACGTATTCCCGGAGCAACCGCCAGCACCTTATGTAGAGTGGTTGGCTTTAATTTGAACCCATTGAGATAAATTTCCGCATCACTAGCATCACCATCAAAATTACCATCACTATCTACCCGCACAAATTTTGTATCCGATGGTAAGTGTGGCTCAATCTCGGCAGTAAGTTCTATCGGTAAAATTAGTTTGACCACGGGTTAATCCTTCACGCTAAATAGTCAATGGGCATGGAGAAATGCAAGCAATATATCAAAGGAAGCGATCGCCACTGAAATATAGTACTATAAATCGATAAGTTTACCGTATTATACAATTAATCAACAAAGTTGTTTCTCTCCTGCAATGCTGGATTGCTCATGCTGGCTCACTATTTACATCTAAAAATCAATGAAAGCCTAGATTGTTAGCTTTGCTAAGTTTTTTAAAAAAAGGCTAAAAGTTTCCGTTTCTTAATCCTAGTTATCTTCAATTGACAACTTACTGAGTATCGATAAGGAAATTCATTAAAATGACGCAGAAACTTGCCCAAACGCAATACCCTGTTCATGACTTGATCCAGAGTCGTTGGAGTCCTAGAGCTTTTGCCGATCGCTCAGTTGAGCAGGATAAACTACTCTCATTGCTAGAAGCAGCTCGTTGGGCACCTTCTTCCTACAATCATCAGCCTTGGAGCTTTATTGTTGCCACCAAAGATGACTCAACAGAATACAATCGTCTACTTAGTACCTTGGTGGAGTTTAATCAAGGATGGGCGAAAAATGCTCCGGTACTGATACTTGCAGTCGCTAAAATCCTTACTGACGACGAGAAAACAAACAGACACGCATTTCATGATGTCGGACTAGCTTTAGAAAACCTGATCCTTCAGGCAACTTCTCTAGGTTTATTTGTTCATCAAATAGCGGAGTTTAATGGAGATACCGCGAGAGAAATATACCAAATTCCAGAAAACTATGAGCCTGCAACTGTGGTGACAGTTGGTTATCCTGGCGATCCCCAAAGCCTCCCTGATGGACTACGCGATCGCGAACTGGCTCCCCGTGTCCGCAAGCCGTTGAAAGAAATTGTCTTTACTGGACAGTGGGGACATACCTCCGCCTTGTTGAAAGACTAAAGATCGAGGCTGAAGTATGTAGATGCGTTCGACATACTCCAAAGCAAAACGCGAAGGAAATTTACAAAAAAGAAGTTAGTATATGACCCAAGAAAATTGGACTGCGGTTGATCGCTATATCACCGACTTGTTTGTTCAGCCCGACCTCGCCCTGGATACAGCCCTGCAAACTGCTGCTGATGCAGGGCTACCACCGCAGAATGTGTCACCCAATCAGGGCAAACTGCTGTTGCTATTAGCGCAAATCCAGAAGGCGCAAACCATCTTAGAGATTGGTACATTGGGCGGTTACAGCACGATTTGGCTAGCGCGATCGCTACCTGCTGACGGTCGCTTGATCTCGCTGGAGGCTAACCCAAAGCACGCCGAAATCGCCCGTAGTAACATTGCACACGCTGGTCTGTCCAACCTCGTAGATATACGCCTCGGACGGGCGCTGGATACATTGCCACAGATCGCCACCGAAGGACACGCTCCATTTGACCTAATCTTTATTGATGCTGACAAGCCAAGCAATCCCGATTACTTGGCTTGGGCGCTGAAGCTTTCCCGTCGTGGTAGCTTGATTATTGCTGATAATGTTGTCCGTAATGGGGCGGTGGTCGATGCTGCTAGTAGTGATAGTAGTGTGCAGGGGATACGCCGCTTTAACGAGCTACTGGCAGCAGAACCGCGTGTGAGTGCTACAGAGATCCAAACTGTGGGTAGTAAAGGTTACGACGGCTTTGCGATCGCGATCGTGACTAGCGACTCTTGAGTTGCAAAAGCGATTGCCCATTACATAGGCTGTCTTTCCCATACTTAAAGACTTGTATTCACTAATAACCCATTTAAGATGAGCAGATCGAAGCAATTAAAACTAGGTGCTTTTATGCGCCCGGTAAGCATACATACAGGCGCTTGGCGCTATCCTGGGGCTTTGCCTGCCGCTAATTTCAACTTCCCAGCGCTGAAACAATTCATCCAGAAACTAGAGCAAGGCAAGTTTGACGCATTCTTCATGGCTGACCACTTAGCGGTGCTGAATATGCCAATCAACGCGCTCAAGCGCAGCCATACTGTCACGTCCTTTGAACCTTTCACCCTACTTTCTGCCCTTGCCAGCGTCACCGAACACATTGGGCTGGTAGCCACCGCTTCCACGACTTATGACCAGCCTTACCACATCGCTCGCCGCTTTGCGTCTCTCGACCATATCAGTGGCGGTCGCACTGGCTGGAACATTGTCACTACAGCCAATCCAGACGCAGCGCTCAACTTTGGTTTAGAAGAAGAGATAGAGCATGACGAACGCTATCGGCGGGCTAGAGAATTTTATGATGTTGTCACGGGTCTTTGGGATTCCTTCGCTGATGATGCCTTCATTCGGGACGTGGAAGCAGGGATTTATTTCGACCCTGCAAAGCTTCACGTTCTGAATCATCAGGGAAAATATCTTTCGGTGCGAGGGCCATTGAACATCGCCAGACCTGTCCAAGGCTGGCCAGTAATCGTTCAGGCAGGGGCATCCGAAGCCGGACGGCAATTAGCTGCCGAAACCGCCGAGGCTGTGTTTGCACCTGCTGGTAATCTGGAAGCTGGCAAAGCTTTATTTGCAGACATTAAGGGACGGGCGCGGGCAATTGGCCGTGACCCAGACAGCATAAAAATCCTTCCAGGTGCTTTAGTCATCGTGGGGGAAACCGTCGCCGAGGCATACGCCAAGCGTCTTCATTTAGATAGCCTAGTACATTATGACAGTGGGATCGCTAGCCTAAATAGTGCGCTTGGCTACGACGTTTCCGGTTTTGATCCCGATGGCCCCTTGCCAGAAATCCCATCGACTAACGCTGGTCACTCTTCACGAGAAAGAGTAATAGCCTTAGCGCAACGTGAGAACTTGACTATTCGACAACTAGCGCAACGCATTGGCAGTTACGGCGGACTGGCCTTCGTCGGCACACCCCAAAGCATCGCTGATGAGATGGAGCAATGGCTGATTGAGGAAGGCTCTGACGGTTTCAACATCATGTTTCCTTTTCTTCCTGAAGGGCTGAATGATTTTGTGGACAAGGTTGTGCCAGAACTCCAACGGCGTGGAATCTTCCGCAAAGAGTATGAGGGTAACACCTTGCGCGAAAATCTGGGGTTGGCGCGCCCTGCTAATCGCTTTTTTCAGACTAGTCTAGTTTAAGTAGCGATCGCTAGTTATTACACCTAGCATTCATTTCATTTTGCCCACTTGCATCAATAGCACAGTCATCCTTGCTTCTTGATTTTTAGATTAGCTTGTGGTATATTCCGTGCAATTAACAATCTACTGCAAAACGATAGATTTGCAGTAGATTTTGGTTTTTGTCAGATTAGGCAGTTTGTAAGCGGACTCTAATCGCAAAATAAAGAATTTCCGCTCTCTAACTTTTACATCATTTAAAAATCAGTTCTTAGTAGTAATTAAAGCTTGTATTTTAACCCCAGGAAATTGGTAATACATCATGGTAGCAATATTTAAAAAAGGTAGCTTTTTCATGTTATTAGTAGCTGGAGTATTTACCATGTCTACAAGCCTAATTGGTTGTAGCTCACAAACTACAGAGAAAACCGCTGTTGCCTCTAGTAATATCAAGACCAAAGTATTACGGATGGGCTATCAGTCGGCTGGAGATATAGTCAAGATTAAAGGAGTTTTAGAGAAGCGTTTAAAGCCACTTGGTATTTCTGTAGAGTGGTCGAAATTTGCCGCCGGGCCGCAACTTCTAGAAGCAATGAATGTAGGAAGTGTGGATTTCGGTTTTGTTGGTGAAACTCCACCTATCTTTGCTCAAGCTTCTGGTGTTCCTTTCGTATATGTTGCTAGTACTAAACCTGGTACTGGTGAAGGAACTGCTGTTGTAGTCGATAAAGACTCTTCAATCAAGACTGTAGCTGATTTAAAAGGTAAAGGACTAGCTTTCCAAAGAGCCACAGCACAGCAGTACTTCGTTGTGAAGGTTTTAAAAGAAGCCAGACTAAAACTTAGTGATGTTAAACACATTAACCTTACACCATTAGAAACTCGTGCAGCATTTGAACGTAAGAGCGTTGAAGCTGCTGTTGTTGGCGATCCTCACTTGGCTGTATTTCAAAAAACTGCTAGGGTTCGCATTCTCCGCGATGGTAAAAATATTACTACCCAAGGAGGCTACTGGTTAGGTTCGCGCACGTTTGTAAAAGATAACTCTGAGCTAGTCAAAGCCATTTTGGAAGAGATTAACAATATCGGTAAATGGGCTGAAACCAACCCAAGAGAGGTTGCCGAACTAATTTCACCTGAAGCAAAAATTGATGTTCCCACATTGGAATTAGTTTCAAAGCGGCGGCGTTACACTCTAAGACCCCTTAGTGAAGAAGTTTTATCAGGACAGCAGACGATTGCTGACTTGTTCTATGAGCAGAAATTTATCACAAAGAACATCAACGTTAGGGATGCGACTCTCTCTGCTGAACAGTATGCTGCTTTTACTCCAACAGATGTCAAGCCTTAAGCAACAATAGCCCTACCATTCACCAGCATAGATTTTTCATCAGATATTGGGAGATAGAAACTAATGATTAAGAGTCCAGAAAAACTTGCAGATACGACAATTCAATTTTCGGCTCCTGTGAGAGCAAATTCGCCAGAACTTCAGCAGCTTTTTGATTTTATTGCACTGGGGGCAAGTGAGCGCGATCGCGATCGCATCCTTCCTTATAATGTGGTTGAATTGATCCGGCGTTCCAGGTTGGGTGCATTGCGAATTCCCGTTGCCGAAGGTGGTGGTGGTAGCACCGCACGCGAACTCTTCGAGGTCGTGATTCGCTTAGGGGATGCCGATCCAAATGTCGCTCACATTGTGCGGAATCATTTCTCTGTTACAGAGCGAATTTTGCGTTCTGAGCGCACCCAAAGGAATCGTCGCTGGCTCAAGGCAGTCGTCGATGGCGCGATTATTGGACTTGCTTCAACCGAACTGGAAGTTAAGCGATCTGGTGGTGGTCAAGTCGCGAATACAAAATTAACACCCGATGGCGACGGCTATCGTCTAAATGGGACGAAGTATTACAGCACTGGCAGCCTTTATGCAGACTTGATTTTCGTGCGTGTGCTAGTACCCGATGGCACTAAAGCGTTTATACTCATTCCCACCAACCGCGAGGTAATAGACCTTGTGGATGACTGGGACGGCTTTGGTCAACGGCTTACAGGCACTGGAACGACAACATTTAAAAATGTCCGTGTAGAGGCTGATGAAGTAATTTTTGAGACAGATACAGACAAAGACAACCTGCCATACAACATCGTCCCGCAATTATTTTTAACAGCAATCAATGCTGGCATTATTCGCAGCGTTCTGCGCGATGCAACAAACCTAATCCGTACTCGACCCCGGACTTTCTACCATGCTGTATCCGAGCAAGCCTCAGATGACCCAATCTTGCAGCAGACTGTCGGGCAGATTGCCGCCAATGCCTTTGCTGCCGAAGCGATCGTTTTAGCAGCAGCTGATGGTCTTGATCGCCTCCCTGCTGCCCAAGCTCAGGGTGAAGAGGCAGAGACGGCAGCGGCACTGGCAACTTCTCTGAGTGCAGCCAAAGCCAAATTGATTGTTGATGATTTGGCTCTACGTTCAGCCACTTTGCTGTTTGAAGTTGGTGGGGCTTCCACAACAAAGAAAAGCTCCAACTTTGATCGTCACTGGCGCAACGCCCGTACCTTATCCTCACACAACCCAAATCATTTTAAGGCTCGTGCGATCGGCGACTACGAAATCAACGGTACACCATTGCCGCAACGAGGATTCTTCTAATTTTGTTCAAATCCCTGACTTCTAACCTACAAGAAACCATTTTATGAGTATTTATTTAGAAGTCGGGGATCTTGCAGCCAACCGAAACCGTTGAGAGGAACTATGAGTGCAATTGATACTACTTCTTTGAGAGCAAGTAAAGAGGCGATCGCTTCTCCAACAGACTATCCCCAAAGCCCATTATCCCAAGCTCTCCGACAACCAGTACTGCTAGGGCTATTCTTACCGATTCATCACGGTGGTTGGAGTTCTTCTAACCTCCCGCGCACTACAGACTGGTCGTTTGATTACAATGCCAAACTGACCCAAAAAGCTGAGAAGTTAGGTTTTGACCTTGTTTTCGGCTATTCTACCTGGCAGCCAAAGGGCGGACAAGGGCCAACTCGGACAGAAGCAGGTTTAGATGCCTTTATTGCTACTGCTTCCCTTGCTGCCATTACCTCACGCATTCTATTAATCTCAACAATTCATGTTCTTTACGGGCCTTGGCATCCCATCCATCTGGCTAAATTTGGTGCGACACTTGACCACATTTCTAAAGGTCGCTGGGGAATTAATGTTGTCACCGGACACCGGGCTTATGAGCATGAACTGTTTGGCTGGAGCCAAATCGAACACGATCGCCGCTATGAACTCGCTGATGAATTTGTCACCATCCTCAAACGACTCTGGTCGGAAACAGAGAATTTTTCTTATAAAAGTCAGAGTTCTTGGCAGTTTAAGGATGCTTACATCAGTCCCCGCCCGCTTTATGGTCGCCCCATCCTAGTTAACGCCACTGGCTCAGATGCTGGCATTGAGTTTGCGGGTCGCCATTCTGATATCGTATTTATCACCAGTCCGGCTGGCGGTGACATAGAAAGCGCTTTGTCATCGTTACCCGCCCATACAGCCCGTGTCAAACAATCAGCGATCGCTAATGGTAGACAAGTCCGCACTCTCCTAAATCCGCTTATTGTTGTGCGGGAAACGGAAAAAGAGGCAGAAGAATATGCTCAAGCAATAATCGACCATGCCGATTATGAGTCAATTGCTGGACGTTCTCGCGTTAGCAGCGATGCACACGCCTGGAGGGGGCATAAGAAGGGAAATCTGCGTCATGATGTTGGCAGTGCGATCGGCGGTAATGTGCAGCTAATCGGTTCACCCGAACAAATTACCGAACAACTTTTGCAACTGAATAAGGCTGGTGTCGATGGGTTCCAGCTTGCCTTTTATGATTTTGAGCCTGATCTGGATTTCTTCGGTAAGCGCGTTTTACCACTGCTGAAGCAGGCTGGACTGAGACTTTAAACACAGAGGTAAGCGCAGAGGAACGCAAAGTTTATTTGAGTCCATTCGCTAAAACTTATGTTAAGAGGTGCGTGAATGCAAGGACAAGAATTACTCCAAAGCTTGTTGCTAGCCACCAGTGAAACTTTTTACATGGTGGGTATATCTACCCTGGTTGCAATAGTATTAGGCTTACCTTTGGGCTTGTTGCTAGTGATGACAGGCCCCGGAAACTTGCTAGATTTTCCCCAAGTACATAAAGTGCTGGGTGCGATCGTCAATACTGGACGCTCATTTCCTTTTATTATTCTGCTTGTGGTTTTAACACCACTCACCCGCCTAATTGTCGGCACTTCTATCGGTAGCACAGCTGCTTTAGTTCCCCTAACTCTCGCCGCCATTCCATTTTTTGGTCGCATCGCTGAAACTAGCATTTTAGAAGTTGATAAGGGACTAATAGAAGCTGCCCAAGCAATGGGGTGCAATTATTGGCAAATCGTTCTCAAAGTACTGATTCCCGAAGCTTTGCCTTCACTGATATTAGGTATGACGATTCTAATTGTGAGTTTACTTAACTCTTCCGCGATGGCTGGGGCTGTGGGTGGAGGTGGATTAGGTAATTTGGCAATTCAATACGGCTACCAACGCTTCGATGTAGGGGTGATGTTTTCTACCATTGTGGTTTTGATTGCACTAGTACAAATTATTCAATTTATTGGTGATTTAATTGCACAGCGGATGAGAAAACGCTGATTGAAAGCAAGGAGGCAGACAAGCAATATTTTACTCAGCATTTACAATTTATACTAATTACAAATGTTATGAATAGACGCAGATTTTTCTTAACAGCTTTAGGTTCCCTGACTGTCTCTTTAATCTTCGCTAGTTGTAGTCAACAATCTACTCAAAACTCTACTAATACGCAAACAATTAGCCAAAAAGAGCAAAAAGAAGTAATTAAAGTTGGCGTGACTGGTATACTTTCTGAAGATATTTTGAAATTTGTGAATAACAATATAGCAGCAAAAGAAGGCTTAGAGATTCAAGTTGTTACCTTTAATGACTGGATACAACCCAACACAGCTTTGAGAGATAAGGTTATTGATGCTAATTTCTTTCAGCACAGACCTTTTATGAATAATGCTAGTAAATAACTGCTTAAACTCCTAAAAATTGATATTAAGGATTCAATTGTGGTGAATTATTTAAAAGAACACGGCTTTCAATATAAACAAAAATGTGCTAACAGTAAGAACGTTGCAGTTGCAATATCTTTTCTTGGTTTGATAGCTTCTAGTTGCAATCAACAAACAGCTATCAATGCTACAGCTAACTCAGATTCCTCTTCAAACACTGTCACTACCAAAACTACAGAGAAAAACAATGTAATTCGCTTGGGCTACCAAAAAGGCGGGATTATTCCCATTGCGCGTCAACGAGGTGAGTTAGAGCGTCAGTTAGCAACGCAAAATATTAAAGTTGAATGGAGTGGGCCATTTGACCGTTGTGCTACGCTTTTAAGTTCTCTTAATGGTAATCGAGCGGATATTGGCGGCTGTGGTGATATTCCTTCCATTTCTGGAATTGCTGCTGGACAACCTCTTTGTATTGGTTCTGTACAGCGTCCTAGTCCAGATTCTTTGAGTAGTGCCATCTTAGTTCGTGGTGATTCTCCCATTCAGAAATCGACTGATTTAGTAGGTAAAAAAGCAGAAGTGTTGAACGGTAAGAAAAATCCGATAAAAATAGCCCAAAATATGGTATTTTTGGGCGAAGGCTTAAACTATATTAGTTTGATTGTGATTATAAATTCATTTCCCAAAATTGTCAAAGATATCTTGAAAAGTCTGCCAAAAAATGATTATCCAGTATTGAATAGTCGTCTATTCTTTGAGTGCTGGCTATCCTATGCTCTGGATAATAGCTTAACAAGTATGCGAGATTTATTTAAGAGATTAAACAATACAGGATTTGAGGTAGATATTTCTACTTTTTCTAAAGCAAATTTACATCGAAGCCAAAAACAATTTCAAGGAATTTACCAAAAATTAAATGAATTAGTACAGAAGAAAATTCACAAAAAAATTACACGATAAATATGCTATTTGTCCTATTGATTCAACAATTATTACCCTGACAAGTAAATTGTTATGGGTTTTGGGTCATCATCAAGTCAAACTTTTTAGTTCTTTGAATTTAGCTACAGGTAGCCCAGAAGATAACTTGATCAATTTTGGACATGATCATGATTATAAATTTGGTTCCAAGATGATGTCTAGTCTCCCAACTAATGCTGTAGGGGTAATGGATAGAGGCTTTGCGGGATTAAAATTCATTCAAGAATTGGTACAAGAAAACAAATATTTTGTTTTGCGGATTAAAAACAATTGGAAACTAGAATTTGAGGATGCAACTGGATTAGTCAAAGTAGGTGCATCTGATGAGGCTATTGCCTATAGAGTCATTAATTTTTGTGATTTAGAAACGAAAACTGAGTTCCGCTTAGTGACTAATTTACCAAAGTCGGGAGATGCAGCTGTTAATGATGATGAAATTAGGGATATTTATCGATTACGTTGGGGAGTTGAACTCTTGTGGAAGTTTTTAAAGATGCACTTAAAACTTGACAAATTAATTACCAAAAACGTCAACGGTATCACCATACAAATTTACGTTAGTTTAATAGCTTATCTGATTTTACAGCTTTTATCTATTCCCGCACAATGGGGACATACACTATTAGATAAATTCCGCTATTTGCAATCTTGTATGTGTCAGAAAATCAGCTATGTTCATTGGTTTGAGGAGATGATGTTATGTTGACTAATTTAGCCTTTTTAGAGTTAGTGTAACTATCTATGTAAAGTTTTGTATCAGCATTCAACATTTCTGGTAAAAAAGTTGCAGTTAATCAAGGTGGTGCAGGCGAATATCTGTTATTAAAAGTTTTGGAAAAAGAAAATATTTCTTCATATAAAGTCCAGCGAGTTTATTTATCACCGAATGACGCTGCACCTGCTCTATATCAAGGTTCTGTTGATGCGTGGGCAGTTTGGGAACCTTATATTTCCATTGCCCAATTAGAGCATCAGGCACGGAGAATTACCACTAAACACCCTGCTCCTACCTACAGCATTATGGTTGTTCGTGGTGATGCAGCTAAAGAAAATCCTGTAGCAGTGAAAGCTGCTCTCACTGCTTTGAGTGAGGATGGTGAATGGTTAAATCAACATACTAATGCTGCATCAGATTTTTTAGTTAAAGAACTAAAAATCTCTGATACTGTAGCCAAGCAAGTTACTAAAAATCGAGGCCCAGAGTCTTACGTATTTCCTAATACTGAAGATATCACCAAGCTTCAGAAAACAGCTGACTGGTTACTAGAGCAAAAAATTATTCCGCAACGAGTAGATATTGCAACGGCAGTATGTCCGTTAGAAACTACCGCCGCTAGGTAGGAAAGATCAAAAGAGGCAAAGAATAACTACCACTAAAAACTTAAATAACAAAGATTTGGAGCAAAATTAATATGTCTGTGGAATTTATTGGCATGATTGGTACGCGAGAAGCGTCTGAATTACATGACCCTACTGTATCTCTCACGGGAGGAAGTATAGACTTAGCTTATGTCCGCAAATTTGCAAAAGTCCATGAAGATGGTGGCTTTGATCGAGTATTAGTTGGTTATAGTTCTACAGGGCCGGATGGCTTTAATGTAGTCAGTTATGTGGCTGCTGCAACTGAACGACTCAAATTTTTACTTGCACATAGACCGGGTTTTGTGGCTCCCACTTTAGCCGCCCGCAAATTAGCCACATTAGATCACTTTTCTAATGGTCGCGTTGCAGTGCATATCATTACTGGTGGAAGCGATGCCGAACAACAACGCGATGGTGATTGGCTCGATCATGATACTCGCTATCGCCGTACCGATGAATATCTTGATATTGTGCGGCGAGTTTGGACGAGTGAAGAACCTTTCGATTATCAAGGCGAGTTTTACCAACTCAAACAAGCATTTTCGGAAGTTAAACCTTTACAGCAACCACATATTCCGATATATTTCGGTGGTGCTTCTGGTGCTGCTGTGGATGTAGGTGCAAAGCACAGTAATGTATATGCGTTTTGGGGAGAACCCATAGCTGCTATTAAACAACGGATCGCAGAGGTGAAAGCCGCAGCACCGCCTGGAAAAGATTTACGATTTAGTGTTTCCTTGCGTCCGATTTTGGGCGAAACAGAAGCAAAAGCATGGGAAAAGGCGCGTTATATTCTCTCACGCATCAATGAAAGCCGTGCTAAAGCAGGTATTCAATTATCTGCTGGTGCTTCTTTGCGACCTCAAGCTGTTGGTTCATTGCGGTTATTGGATTTTGCTAAGGAAAGCGAAATTCATGATAAGCGTTTATGGACACCGATCGCAGCTGCTACTGGCGCTCGTGGTAATACTACTGCTTTGGTAGGGACTCCAGAACAAGTTGCAGAGTCATTATTTGATTACTACAAAGCTGGAGTGACAACACTATTAATTCGCGGTTTTGACCCGGTGGAAGATGCGATCGCCTACGGTCGAGATGTGATTCCTTTGGTACGTCAACAAGTACAACAACAAGAACGACAAATAGCAACCGTAGCTTAATGTACCTGTGAAACAAGAAAGAGAAAATCATGCCAAATTTCACTAGACCACAACCGCCAGTCTTTGAACGAGTTGAAGAAGAACGACTCCACCGCAAACAACGTCTTGCGGCTGCATTTCGGTTGTTTGCTCGTTTTGGCTTTAGTGAGGGAACAGCAGGCCACATCACCGCCAGAGATCCTGAGTTTACCGACCATTTTTGGGTAAATCCCCTTGGCAAGTACTTTGGTCACATCCGAGTTTCTGACTTGATTTTGGTCGATAGAGAAGGCGAAGTTGTCAAAGGTAATGCTCCTGTCAATCGCGCCGCTTTTGCGATTCATTCACAGGTTCATGAGGCGCGACCTGATATAGTTGCAGCTGCTCATGCTCATTCTCTGCATGGTAAATCTTGGTCAAGTCTTGGTCGCCTGCTTGATCCCCTAACTCAAGATGCTTGTGCTTTCTATCAAGATCACGCTCTATTTGATGACTATAAAGGAGTAGTTTTAGATACTTCAGAGGGTAAAAGAATTGCTGAATCTTTGGGAGACAAAAAAGCTGTTATTTTGAGGAATCATGGCTTTTTGACGGTGGGGCAGACAGTAGACGAAGCTGCTTTTTGGTACATTTCTTTTGAGCGATCGGCTCAAGCCCAACTACTTGCAGAAGCAGCTGGCAAACCACTTCCCATTGACCACGAAACAGCAACTTTTACTCATAACCAAGTAGGAACCCATTCTGGCGGTTGGTTTAGCTTTCAGCCACTCTATGACCGAATTGTGGGCGAAGAACCAAACTTACTAGAGTAGTTATTGGTTATTTTTCTTCATTGTCTTTTTATACCTAAAACTTAACGTGTCTACCAATTGGCTGCGGCAGAATTTTTTCTTCTCTCTGGGTTGCTTGTTAATAGCAACAACAGCTTGCTCAGAGGTTAAGTCCACGAGTCCGGTAACGATCGCTGCTAATCCTAGTCCATCTAAAATTGCAGTATCGAATACAACTCATTTGCGTGTTGCTAAGTATAAAGGTGGCTGGGACTTAAGTTTAAAGTTAGCTGGACTAGATGATTTCCCTTACAAAACTCAATTTACTGAGTTTACTGGGGGTAATTTGATGGTACAGGCAATTAATGCTGATGCGATTGACCTGGCCTCAGCTAGTGAAATTCCGCCGATTTTTGCGATTGAATCGAAAGCATCTGTAAAAATTATTGCCACTCTCAAAGGGCCGACGGTTGGTCAAGTTCTACTCGTACCCAAGAACTCGACTGCCAAAACGATCGCTGACTTTAAAGGTAAGAAAATAGGTTACGTTAAAGCCACAACTGCCCACTACTTCCTGATTAAGATGTTGGAAAAAGTCGGGCTGACTATGAAGGATATCAATGCAATTCCTTTATCAATACCTGATGGACTTTCGGCTTTTCGTAAAGGTGAGCTTGATGCTTGGGCTACCTACGGTTATTCCATCCCCCAAGCCGAAAAAGAAGGGGCGCGGGTGCTGGAATCTGCAAAAGATATTTTGAGCGGTAACTTCGTGATTATTGCTTCACCCAATGCGATCGCCGATCCGCAAAAGAAAGTTGCGATCGCTGATTTTCTCTGTCGTTTGCGGGAATCCCAAACTTGGCGGGAATCTAATCTTAAGCAGTGGTCAAAGAATTATGCAACTACCATTGATGTTGATGAAGGCATCGTTTATCAGGATGCCCAGCAAGGACAACAACAGCGTCGTCAAGAATTACTTCCTGTTTCTGACGAAGCTATTGCTTCTGGGCAAAAGGTTGCTGATACCTTTTTTCAAGCGGGTGTAATTTCTACAAAAGTTGATGTGAAACAACTTTGGGACAATAGTTTTAACGAAGATATCGCCAAATGCCAATAATTGCAGCAAGAAGTAAAAAGCTAAATGTCAAAATCACCTTATTTTTCATAAGGGTAAAAATATGTTTCATGGAATAGAAAGAGAATTATTAAATGGAGTACCTTGGTTATTTGGGCAACAGTCTCAATTACCAGAGCATCTCCAATTAACAGATTGCGAAGAACATGATATACGAAATATTTGGGAATTACCACCACAAGAATCTGCTGATAGTGAGCGTTCTATTAAGCAGGAAATAAAATGGTTTGAGATTTTTAGTAAACTAAAAAGTTTTTCTTTAAAGACACTCGCTAATAAATAAAAATAAGCGTTATCAGCTACTCAAATTAATAGAAAATTTCAACTAATTTGCAATGTGCAGTACACCTTTACAGGGTAGTACAGCACGGCGTAAATAAACAGACCATATTGGTGGGAGAATAAATAATCAGGTTAAAACCCGTTTGGGGGGCGTATCAAGGACTGAGGATGTGGCTAGATTAACTCCTAAAATATTAAATTTAAGCGATGGTGAGCGTGATCAAGTCCAACAGTTGATTAACAGACACAACACGCCACAACAGATAGTGCTACGAGCCAGAATAATTCTCACGGGGAGCGCACAATATCCATTGATGAAATGACAGGTATTCAAGCCACTGAACGCTTAGAAAAAGACTTACCAATGCGACCTGGTAAAGTTGAAATAAGGGAATTTGAGTACATCCGTCACGGTACACAAAGTTTAATTGCCAGTTTCGATGTTGCTACTGGTCAAATTGTCCAGCCGACTTGTTCAGATACAAGAACAGAAGTTGATTTTACCCTTCATGTTCGCCGAACAATTGAAACTGACCCAGATGCCAAAAAATGGCATCTGATTATGGATTGCCTGAACACTCATCAGTCTGAATCCCTGGTTCGTTTAGTTGCACAAATTGAAGGTTTGAATATTGACCTGGGTATTAAGGGAGAAAGTGGAATCCTCAAATCAATGAAATCCCGCACTACTTTCTTGAGTGATCCAACACACCGAATTGTGTTTCATTACACACCTAAACATTCCTCGTGGCTCAATCAAATTGAGATTTGGTTCAGTATTTTGGTTCGCAAGTTACTCAGAAGAGCCAGTTTCGTCAGTCAGGATGATTTGAAAAATCGCATCCTCAAGTTTATCGACTACTTTAACCAAACAATGGCTAAACCTTTTAAGTGGACATATAAGGGCAAAGTTTTGGCTATTTAATGGTCTGCTTATTTACGCCGCACTGTAGTAGTTTCTTTCAAGTATTTGGGTGACATCAGCACCACTTTGCTAACAGTCAGTAATTGTTTATTTGTAAAGCTTAATACTTAGATAAACTAATAATTAGCTTCTCATGATATTATGCTTTTCAGTATCACTAATCTCGATAAAATCTCACTTCATCCTCAAATACCGACATGACAACAACGACTGACCTCGATTTTGCCGCTCGTGAGGCGTTGCGCCTACTCGGCCCCGATCCCGAAAACTGGGTGAGCGATCGCGCAGATATTGACCACAATGTGACGATAGTAGGCGGTAGTGGCAGTGGCAGCACCTTCGCATTTGCCCTGCGGCGTGCCGGCATTGGCCGCGTGACAGTAATCGATGAGGCTCTTGACGAAGTTCATGCTGGCGTGTGGCTGACGCGGGCGCGGATGAAAAAGCTACGCACACCGAAAAACCTGCCAGGGCCAGAACTGGGTATTCCGGCACTATCATTTCAAGCTTGGTATGAGGCGCGGCACGGTGTTGAGGCATACACAGCGATTGACCGCATTCCACGAGTGGCGTGGGCTGAGTACCTCAGTTGGTATCGGCATTTTCTGGGCATTCCAGTTCGGTATCAGACGAAGTTGGTGCGGATTGAGCCGGACGCAGATTTCTTCCGTCTACACTTAGAAGTGAACGGTGTGGCGCAGGTGGAAACCACACGTAAAATTATCTTCGCCAACGGTGTAGCTGGCACTGGTGGCCCAAATATACCGCCTGTATTAGCATCTCTGCCACGCACCTTATATGCACATACATCTGATAAAATCGACTTCAACAACCTACGTGGCAAAACAGTAGCAGTGCTGGGTGCTGCGGCCTCGGCCTTTGATGCGGCAGGAGTGGCATTGGAATCAGGCGCTAAGGCAGTACACCTGTTCGCACGACGGCCAGCGATCGCATCTCTACCAGTCAATCGCCTCCGAGGTTATCCTGGCGCTTACTATAACTATCCGCAACTACCTGATGCAGCTCGCTGGTTCCAAGCTTGGCGGTTTAATCAGGTTGGTTCTACGCCACCACCAGACGCAATCGAGCGGGTAATAGCGTTTTCTAACTTCCACTTGCACTTATCTGCACCGTGGAAATCTGCTCACAATCAAGGCGATCGCATCGTCGCTCAGGTAAATGATGATGTTTTCGAGTTCGATTTTGCGATCGCTGGTACTGGTTACTTTGTTGACCCGACAAAGCGGCCGGAACTCGCCGAATTTGCACATCATATCGCCCTCTGGCGCGATCGCTATGATGCCCCAGCCGACCAGCGTGACGATCAACTCAGCACCCACCCTTACCTTGGCAGCGCCCATGAATACCAAGAGAAAGTACCTGGCAATGCCCCCTACCTGAAAGACATCCATGTGTTCAATCCTGCTGGCTTCGTAAGCTTCGGTCTGCCCATCGGTGACGTACCTAGTATCCGACGCGATGTGCCAGCAGTAGTGGCACGCATCAGCCACGACTTATTCTTTGCTGACTGGTCATTACACGAAGCCCGGATCACTAGCGGTAACATTTCGCCAGACTTCGACACATCATTGTATGCAGATGCGGTGTGGAAACAGCAAGCTAAGGTGACAGTCAGCTAAATCTGCGTAGCGTTTATAATTTACGCCTAATGTAAATTAAAATGGTCTGCACCCAGATGCGATCGCTATTTATCACTCTAAACCAACGTAATGTCTTGCACCTGCCACAATCCCAAGCTCTTATCTTTATATAAGCCACCTCCCTCAGTACATTGTTCATGTATCACTAATAGAGGTGTAGGGAAATTAAAAGGTTGTTTTTCCAAATTTAGTAAACGCCAGTCACCTGTCGTGATATCATCGTTGTCTTCACAATGGAGGAAGGTAGTTGTTAGTAGATAACCAATTTGGCTACTTTTAATATTATCGAGAGCTAAAAAAATGTCTGCTATTGAAAGATGCACAAAGCAATCTCGGCATAGCAATATGTTTGCTCTTGGTAGAGGATCACTTGTTAAATTCAATGTCAGAAACTGACACTTTTTACTTCCGTAACGCTTCTGGTTCTCAGTAATCAGTTCAGGTACAATATCTGCGCCGATGTAACTTGAAATAGGTAAGTCTATGAACTGCATCCAACTGAAATCTCCGCAGGGGAGATCGAGAAGTACCTCTACTTGTAATGTTTTAAGTAATGCTGGAAGTTGAGCTTCAATCTGTTGTGTTTGTCTTCTACTAGCACCCTCCCCTGAAATTGAATTAGCTCCACGCCAATGATTCGTTTGGAAGATGTGCCGGAAGGTATCGCTGGGCAGTAAGTTCACACCTAGATATGTGAGCTTTTCAAAGTAGTAAGGATCGAAAGGAACATTGTCTCGTCGTTTGTTCATGATCTGATCAACTGTAGTCCTTGATGCAAGAGTTCATGAAGGACTTTTTTGCTGAAGTAAGAAAATATTACATTATCTCCAAGCGATGTATCAGCTAAATCATAAACATAGACAGTGGTCATAAATTAATTGGTAACACTGATTGAAAAGACAATTATACCTTAAACTACGATAAATCGTTGGATTTACTGTAATATGTAATAATAAGTTTCACTCTGACAATCTTAATGGGTATAGCTCAATACGTTTGGGTTAAGCCGAAAAAATTAAGAAATTAAAATTGGAGCATTCTGTTAGAATACGGGTGAGTAAGATTACAGCTTAGAGATTATGTGTATGCAGTGAAACGATATCGTAATTGGTAATTCATCACTTTAATAAATATCGTTGAAGAAAAGCATTCACTTCATCAGCAAATAAGCCGACATGAACTGTTTTCCCTGCTTCTTTGAGAATATCTAATCCTTTACCGTTATTGCGAGGATCTGGATCAACTATCGAGATATATATTTCCTGAATGCGTGGATCTTTAGCGATCGCCAAAGCACAAGAAGGTGTGCGTCCCTGAAAAGAACAAGGTTCAAGAGTAACGTACATTTGCAATTTTTGCAAATCTTGACCTTGAATTTGGGTTAGTGCATCAGCCTCAGCATGATGTTTTCCGGGGGAATGCGTATATCCTGCTGCTACTATCTTGCCAGAATGGACGATTACACAACCTACTGGTGGGTTAGGTAAGCATTCTAGTAAAGCTTTTCTGCTTTGAGCTAAAGCAGCTAACATAAATTTATCATCCATATTCTTGAATCTTTAAACCTTTTGCAGAAGATTTAAAAGTCAGAACGCTAACAATCATCCTTTGCTGCCGCAGCCCTAAAGAAGCGCGAACACTAAGGCTCTTGTTTTAGCAACGTTAAGCCTCTTTGTATGCGTAATCAACATACAACTTGTTTAAATTTAGGTTAACCAAAGGTTATGTAATGAATCTCAACTATCTTATAATACCTCTAAACTACAGTAAATCTCTCGGCTTACCGAATTTAATAGAGGAGTAAAATTTTGAGAAATAAGGAGCAGCATACTTGGAAGTTAAACACATATATCACTAAACCAGTTCAGACTCGTACTGTTAAAGCTTGGCAAGCTATAAGAAACTGGGGGTTTATATCTCTATTTTTGGTGGGAGTAAGCTTAAGTATAGTGATGGGTGCTTGTTCTTCGGCTAATGTTGATAACACTGGTAATAGAATCGCCACTTCAGAGCGTGATATAAACCTAACGTTTGTTTCTTACTCAGTGACAAAGGCTGCATACGAGCAAATTATTCCACAATTTGTAGAAAAATGGAAAAAAGAGCATAACCAAAATCTGAAGTTTACTGAAAGTTATGATGGGTCTGGTTCTCAAACCCTAAATGTGATTGATGGTTTAGAGGCTGATGTGATACACCTGTCACTAGCCCTTGATGTTGACAAACTGGTTCAGACAGGTTTCATTCAACCGGGTTGGGAAAAAGAAGCACCAAACAATGCAATTGTTACCCAATCTGTAGTCGCAATTGCTACTCGTGAGGGGAATCCCAAAAATATTAAAACTTAGTCAGATTTGGCACGCCCCGGTGTGAGTGTGATAACAGCCAACCCGAAAACATCTGGTGGTGCGCGTTGGAACTTCCTAGGTTTGTGGGGTTTCGCTACAAAAACTAGCAATAATGAGAGTCAGGCATTAGATTTTATTTCCAAGGTCTATAAAAATGTACCCTTACAGCCCAAGACTGCTCACAATGCCAGCGAATTGTTCTTTAAACAAGGTCAGAGTGATGCCTTACTCAATTATGAAAATGAAATGATCTTATCAAAACAAAAGGGCGAAAAGTTTTCGTATGTTGTCCCTAATGTCAATATCTCTATTGAAAATCCTATTGCTATAGTAGATAAAAATGTTGAACAACACGCTACTCGAAAAGTTGCAGAAGCATTCGTTCAATATCTTTACACTCCAGAGGTGCAAAGAGAATTTGCCAAAATAGGGTTTCGTCCTGTTGATACTACGATCGCAAAAGAACTGACTAGCAATTTTCCTCAAATTAAAACTCTGTTGAAAGCTGAGGATTTAGGAGGCTGGAAGAGTATTGGGCAGAAATTTTTTAGTGAAGGTGCTATTTTTGACAAAATTCAAGCTCAGAAACCGTTAACCTAAATTGCTGAAATATTTCGACTCTCAATTTGACGATTCTGGACTATGAGTCATACTAAAAAAAGGCTCATAATTCCAGCGATCGCTAACTATATTTCCCAACAACTATTGATTAAGGAGATAGTTTCAACTGGGTTGACATCATTCGTGAAAACTTATTAGTAAAAAGGTGAAGTCATGAACCAGTCTCAGGGAGAAGACAAAAATAAATTCCTTTACCCTCGTGGTCGCTACTACGGACAAGTTAAACCAGAAAACTTAGTGTTTAATGCTAACTTGCAAGAATTTGCTCAAAAAGTTGGCATGATCACCAGTTTAGAAAGCAATGGTAAGCTTGACCCAGAAGATGCTTATCAGCAAATTAAGGGACTTTGGAAACAGTTAAAGCATAGTAAGAAGGAACTGGGAATTGGTGAGGAGCCATCGGCAACAGCCTGAAGTTATTCTAACTTCGGGGTAATCACCTCAAACTCATTGCGCCTGAGTGACACTAGAATATTTTCCTCATCTGAATCTACAAGAATTAAGCCAGCGTATGCTTGATTGACCATCTGAGTCTGGCTCTCGACCACAAACAACCCCAACTTTTCCAGTTACATAGAAAGGACGTAGAATCAAAACTGTGTCTCCTACTTCAGGAGGGTCTGGGGTCTGCAATAGCGCTCCTAAAGGTGTTAGCTCTGAAAAATGGACTTATACAAGTGAAAGCTCTGTTGTATAACCTTATCTTAATCAAGGCTTAATTCCTAGCTAATCTTCCTGTTGATGCAAGTGATGGAATGCTTTGAGGCTAGAGCAGCACTTCACAAGGGGATGCACGTTAACGTTAAAAATCAAGTTCTCTGGCTATCATCAGATAACCCGCAATAAGACAATGGCTTACTACACCCGTGAATTAGATGCCATAATCACCACAGCCACATTCTAATTTCGAGGTAATCGCCTCAAACTCATTGCGCCTGAGTGACACTAGAGTTAAATTAATGGTCAAGTAACTAATGGCACGCTTGTAAACGTGATAATTATCGCTAGGTCTGGGTGTGGGGGGGTTGGGTGTCGGGCGTAGGAAACAATATTTACCAGTGTGGATGTGAAGACTACCCGCGAATACCATTCACATAACCAGCCGTCAAATCGTTCTGTGGTGCGGTAAAAATCTGTTCGACTGTACCATACTCGATTAATCTTCCCATTTCTGCTTGTACCCAAAACAGGGCAGCGTAATCGCCAATGCGTCTAGCTTGAGCGAGGTTGTGGGTGACAATTACCACTGTGTAACGTCCTCGCAAACTGGCAATTAAATCCTCAACTACCCCACTAGAAATCGGATCGAGGGCACTACAGGGTTCATCAAATAATAAAACTTCTGGTTGCAGAACTAAAGCACGAGCAATACACAAACGCTGCTTTTGTCCGCCAGACAGAGATAAGGCAGAGGTATGAAGTCGATCCTTGACTTCGTTCCACAGTCCGACATCTTGGAGTGTGGTTTCAATCAGCCAATCAAGTTTTTCGCGGTTTTTGATCCCGTGTTCTTGTATTGGAAATGCCAGATTCTTCCAGATTGAGAAGGGGAAAGGATTGGGCTTTTGAAAGATTGTACCCACACGCCGACGTAGGGCGATCACATCTATCCGATTATTAAGAATTTCTAACCCATCTAAACGAATGCTTCCTACAACTTTGGTATGAGGTATTAAATCAGTCAAGCGATTGAGACAACTCAAAAAACTGGTTTTGCCACAACCAGAAGGCCCCACCAGTGCGGTAATCTTGCCTGCTGCGAGCGGCATGGTTACGTCTCTAAAAGCAGCTTTTTTGCCATAATATAAACTCAGCTGCTCGGTTTGCATTGAAGGCAGAGATAACCGAGAATTTTGTCTAAGTTGCGATTTGTTCATTAAGATGTAATCCTCCTACCTAACCAAAATCGGGCTGTCCACGTTGCGATACTATTTACCAGCAACAATAAAATCAACAACACCAAGGCAGAGGCGTAGGCGTTAGCATCTCCACCAGCAACATTCATTGATAAATCGAAAATGTGAATCGATAGCGATCGCCCAGAATCAAGTAATGACTCTGGCATTCGATCTACATAACCACTGGTAAAAATCAGTGCGGCTGTCTCAGCGATCGCTCTGCCAATTCCCAGAACCAAACCCACAACTAATCCAGGTGTCGCTGCTGGTAATAGCAATTTACCTAATGTGGTAGTGCGTGATAATCCTAAAGCCGCAGCCCCTAATCGGTAATCAGCCGGAACAGCCCGAAGTCCTGCTTCTGCGGAACGAATCAGTATGGGCAACACCATACAAGCCAAAGTCAACCCACCGGACAAAATCGAAAAGCCTAATCCCAAGTGAATCGAGAAAAAGGCGTTACCAAACAAGCCAAAAACAATAGATGGGACTCCCGCCAACACATCCAAACTGCGACGCACTAAACGCCCAAAGACACTTTCAGTGGCTGTAAACTCGGCTAACAGTACGGCAGTACCAACACCAAGGGGGAGAGAAACCGCCATACAAACGCCCAATATCAGACAAGTAGAAATCAGAATCGGGGCAATTCCTCCCTCTCGTCCCGCATTCCGAGGTTCAGTTGTCAAAAATTCCCAGGAAATGTGCCCTACACCGTGCCACACGATATCGCCTAAAATCCAGCAGAAAACGGCACTGACAAATAAAGCGATCGTCCAAAGCACAAGAGTAGGTAGTGGAAGCGATTTTTTAGCCATAAATGCTTTTCCTGCTTATAACTTCGGCAACGCCTACTAAAGCGGCGATCGCCACCATTAGCAACAAGCCACTGACAAACAGTGCTGAACGGTGATTTCCTGTGGCATAAGCCATTTCTAAAGCAATATTGGCAGTGAGGGTGCGAAGGGGGTCAAATAAGCTTGTGGGTATTTGGACGACATTGCCACAAACCATCAAGACTGCCATTGTTTCGCCAATGGCCCGTCCCGTTCCTAAAATCAAACCAGTAAATATACCAGACTTAGCAGCCGTTAAAACAACGCTTCTGATTGTTGCCCAGCGAGAAATTCCTAAAGCGGCTGCACCCTGTAAATACTCATTCGGGACTTCAGAAAAACTGGCTTGTGCTGTTAAGGCGATCGTTGGCAAAATCATTAATGTCAAAATAGCGATTCCCGCAAGCAGGCTTGCTCCTGGTGGTTGGAGTTTACCAATCAGTGGCACGAGGACGACCAAACCCCAGAACCCGTAAACTACAGAAGGAATACCTGCCAGTAACTCAATTAACTGCCGATAAAATCCGCCAACCAAAGGAGGAGCATAATACTGACAAAATATTGCCGAGCCAATCCCTAAAGGTGCAGCCAACAGTACAGAACCGAGTGTCACCAACAGACTTCCCCACAGCATTGGCATCAGGTTATAAGTAGCTAAACAAAATTAATTACATAGTTTTTACCAAACTCTCGAAGAATCTTTTCCACAGATGCTACAAAAGCTTGCCAATTTTTGTAAGCATCAATTTCAATCCATTGATACTTGATGAATCGCCACAAAATTTCAATCAAATTTAACTCAGGTGAATAGGAGGGTAATTGAAAGATGGTAATACCACGTTCTGACCATTCTTCAATTTTATCAAGAATAATCCCACTGGTATGAATAGAGGATTGATCAACAACAATCACGGTCGGTTTATCTACCTGAGTAAAGAACGCATCAATGCAAGCAATAATTACATCCGAATTAATACTTTGAGTTGAAACATAAGTTTCAAGGTGATTATTTCGATTCATGATTCCTAAAACATTCAAGCGCGAACTACGGCGACTAGGAATAGTTAAATACTCTCCGATATTTTGCCATCCATAAGGAACAGAAGGAATGAGACAAAATCCGGTTTCATCTAAGTAATATAAATTAATTTTACCTTCATCTTCTAATCGTTTTAACTCTGTTAACTGTGCTGATTTTTCTTTGTATTCTATAGGGTCTGGCTCTCCTCCAACATCTCGTCGCATTCTATGCCAACTCATATAAAAATTTCTCAATATTCTTTTAATCGTTTCAGTGCTAACTTCAATATCCCATTCTGATTTAATTTTTTCTAGCGTCTTTTTTAGTTGTCTTGGTTCTTGTTTCGCCCACTCTCTAATTTCTGCTTCTTGTTCTGGCCTAAATATTCGTTTTCTCCCTCTCCCCGGTTTATTATACAGTCCTACCATTCCCTCCGATTCCCAACGATTTATCCAGTTATATATTGTCTTATAACTAACATTAAATATTGTCATTAATTTTTCTAACTCTATTCCCTGACAGGCTAGCATTAAGAAATGCGCTCTTTGCCGCACCTGATGATATCGACTTTGGCGATAGATGCGCTCCAGTAGTTTCAAAGAAAGCGGATTGATTTCTCTCAAAAAAATCATTTAAAACCTAATTTTTATCTAAGTAAATCCGAAATTATATTATATATTGATTTGTGTAATTAATTTTGTTCGATTACTTATAATCCTTCACCTGGATGCCAAGATGGATCGCTGACAAAACGCAACCATCCTACCTGTCGCAGTATTGGCAATGCTTCGAGTAATAAGAATCCGGTAATTAAGACAACAATAATACTTGTGATTAGAGCTAATAACCGTAATATCCACAGGAGAACGATATCACTTTGAGACGGGGACAAAATCTTGCTTTTTAACAATTTCATGGACTTGCGGCGACTGTGCAAACTCAATAAATGCTCGATCTAACCCTGCCGGCTGAGTTTTAGTAACCAAATTCAGGGGACGGGAAAGTGGAAACTTTCCATTTCGGACATTTTCTGTGGTGGCTGCGACTCCATTCAAAGGCAATAACTTAATCGCATCGCCGTTGTTGATACTAAATTCAGCAGTACCAATAGATACATATCCAATGGCGTTAGGATTACCTGCTACTGTCTTAATGCCTTGCTGATTGTCCCCAATCACAACCGATGATTTGATATCGCTATTCTTAAGTTTGAAGTAGCCAAGAAACAATTCCAGCGTAGAACGTCCCTCAGCTTTGTTGACAACTGTAATCGGTGCATTTTTGCCACTAACTTGTTGCCAGTTGTTAATCTTACCAGTGTAAATATCGATAACTTGTTGATTTGAGAGGGATTTTATGGAATTTTCTTTATGCAAAATAATGCCAATTCCATCGCGGGCAATAGCAAAAGCTTGTAAGTCTTTCTCCTCCTCTTTGAGGCTACGAGATGCCATCCCAATGTTAGCAACGCCTGTACGCGCATCAGCAATACCGCGAGATGAACCTCCTGTTTGCACATCCACTCGGACATCAGGATGTTCTGATTCAAATTGCTTACCAATTTCTGCTGCCAACGGTGCTACTGTACTAGAGCCTGTTAAAACTAACTTTCCCTGTAATTGATTGGTTGGTTGAGTCGCTGTTTTTGAAGATTGCGTACAAGATAGTAGTCCCAAGCAAATTGTGAAACCGACAGTAATAAATGCTAGGGTTTTGAGTTGTTTCATCGAAAAATTGCGTCTAAATTTTTATTCAAAACAGAGCAGACAACAGCCTAAATCAATTGCTTTACCAGTGTTGACCTGTCGAATCGTCGGTACAAAATGATAAAGTACTGCCTTGCCATCTCGTGTCGCCTCCACAAAACCTGCTTCTCGCAAAATTTTCAAATGGTGGGATAACAAACTCTGCTCTAGCTTCAAGACAGCATTCAGTTCTCCGACGTGTTTCGGGCCTTCCATGAGAATTTTCACAACAGATAGACGTGTCGTATCTGCTAAAGCTTTAAGTTGACGGGCGCAAAAGTCTGTAGATGATGCATTTTTAAAGTTCATCACTTATCCTTGCTATGGCTTGAATAATCATTGATATGAAAAATGTTTCAAACCTTCTAGAGTCTATCATATTTCTTTTTCCAGAGTGATAGAAAGTGCGGAACGGATCGCACAATTACAGACTATGCATGAATAGCATCGCAATTCAGATCATGACTCATCGGATTCAAGACGTTTGCCCAAGCTGATAACATCGTCAACAACATATCCCAAACGTTCATAAAATCTAATAACTTCGCTATTTGTAGTCCGCACTAGCAAATTAATTTTCGGACAACCTGCTTCCACAAGAAGTTGTTCGGCTTCTAAAATCATCAACCTTCCAATTCCTTGACGCTGATATTGTGGGGCAACTGCAAGGTAATTTATCCAACCTCGATGCCCCTCATACCCTGCCATAACTGTTGCTATAAGCTTCTGCCCAGTTGTACCTACAAGAAAAAGATGGGGTTGTACACAAAGCTTTCGCTCAATGTCCCTTTTGGGATCATTCCAGGGTCGAGTTAAACCACACCGTATCCATAAGGCAATGACGGCAGACTCATCAGTAAGTTCAAAAGTTCGGATCTCTATATCTGCCATCGTAATCATGCTATTTGCATAGCATCGCTATGATCACACTACCTTGATAAACCATCCCGTTGATTTACGCTCGACACAAAGCATAAGCCAAGAATTAACTAATCATTCTCATAGCAAGAATTGCTATATATTTTTCTGCTTGCTTTTTACTCTGGTTCATGAGACTATTAAACTTCATTAAATACGATAACTTGACCGATTAACAGTACTTTGTTCAAAGTGGTTCCAGTAACTAAAACAAGCAGTTGGAAATAAGCTGTTACGCAGCTAAATTTAATAAACAGCATTACCTTTATTTTTAATTTTGCGTTCCCATTTAATAATAAGACCTCCTTCATTTAACAATTTATTTAACAACTCTTCTAGCTGTGATACTGACTCGAACAATCTATGAGCTATATATTCTTTTGCTGAATGCCAAACCAATTCAATCAAATTATAATCTGGACTATAAGGTGGTAGAAATTCCAGGATAATATTTGGCATTTCTGCCTTGATACGAACTAAAATATCTTTTCTTTTATGGAAGCTGGCATTATCTAAGATAATCACTATTTTCGCAGAACATTTATTGAAAGTCTCAATTCTATTTCCTTGCTCTATCCATTCTTGCAATAGAAAATTATTCAAAGATTGAAGCTGCTCATAAAATACATCGGCATTTCCTTTTTTAATCACAAAATTCATTCTCTTCTTGTCGTGATAACGTAACCCTCCCATAATATTTACTCTTCCTCTTCTTCTTTGACCTGTGATTTGTTTCCTTGTACCTTTCTTACCCCCAGTTTTTTTCTTCTTATCACTCTTAAACTAAATCCACTCTCATCCCAAAACCATACCTGTAAACGCTCTGGGGCTTCCTTTGTTATTCTTAAGTATTCTGACAATTTTTTCTTTAAATGCCTTACGCATTTCAGGATTCTGTTTGTCCTCTAGGCTGTATTTTGCCCAAAGGTAAACGTACTTTTTTCGCTCTAATATTCTCCCAACTTGTGAACCACTTAACTTAATTCCTGTTATCTTTTCGAGGTATGTAGCTAGTCTTGCTGCTGTCCAACGACCAAATTCATACCCATACTCTAGTGGCTCTTTTTCAATTATTTCTAATAATAAATCCTCATATTCTTTGGTAACTTTGCGGAAGTTCCCTTCTCTTCTTCCATCTAAAAAACTTTCTAGGTTATCTGGATCGCCGTGAACTGCCCAATATGCTACTGTTGGATATGCAATATCTAAAAACTTACTAATCTCTTGATAAGTTTTTCCATCATTCATTAATAATAAAATCAGAATCTTTTCTCTTACGTAGGGATTTTCATGCTCTTTTAGCGTTTTTAGTAGCCTTTCCTTCTGCTCTTGGGAAAGATGATTTTTTGCTGGCATAGATGGCTGATACTAAATTAATTACTTAATCTAATATTATACAATCTAGCTGCGTAACAGCTTAGAAGAAGTAAAATATCAGCTTAATCTGGAATCAAGAAGACCGGAAATTTACAGATTGCTCTAGTAGCAAATATATCAAAAAAGCAATGATTACATGACCTAGCGAAAAACTAACTTTGCCACAACTAAAAGCAACCTGTAAAGCAGTCACAAATCTATATACAAGACTGATCTAACTTGTTAATGCCATTCGTCCTGGGGGATCAAACTATGACATCATCAAAGACCTCTAACATTTTTGGTCGGCTTGACCCCTTTGAAGTATCAATCAATAAGCCTAACTCCTTTGTCAGCAATGTCTGGCGACTGCGGCACTGGATGGCTCCGTATCGCTGGCGCATTGCGTTAGCTCTGCTGTTTGCAATGCTTTCGGCTACATCTGCCGTTTTGATACCAGTTGTAGTAAGCCGGGTGGTAGTGGACGGGATCTTGATGCATAATTACCGGACTGATCTACCAGATTATGGACAAACGGCATTAATCCAATGGTTAGCAACTACATTAAACACTGAACAAATAATTGCTGCCGCCCTTGTTGGTTTACTTTGGGTACTACTGTGGTCTGGCTTTGGGTATGCCTTCCGCTCTCAGCTGTCTTATGCGGCACTGTTGGGTTTGAGTGACTTGCGCCGCGATTTGTTTGCCCATGTCGAGCATTTGCCATCTGCTTTTTACGATCGGGTTATGGTTGGGCAGGTATTGACCCGGATTGCTAACGATATCGAGAGTTTGTCCGAACTTTTGACTGGTGTCGGTGCGTTGGCTGGAGAATTGATTCCATTGATTGTTGCTGTAAGCGTAATGTTGTCTTTGGATGCGATGCTTGCCGTAAAACTATCACCTTTGATGTTGTTTGTGGCGGGTGTAATCGTAATTTTTAGACTTTATTCTAGTTCGATCTATCAGGTCATCCGTGCCACCTTATCGCGTCTCAACGAGCATTTGCACGAACACTTATCGGGAATTGAAATTGTGCAAATGTCCGGGCGAGAAGCATTGAGCTTTCAACAGTACTCTGCGATTAACCAAGCCAATAAAGTAGCCGAGACTAAGGCTATCATGGCAGAGACTGTATACAATCCGATCATCGACAACATATCCTATTTAGCGATCGCTAGTATCTTGTGGTTAGGTGGGCAACACGTACTAAACCAGACTACTACCCTGGGATCGGTCGTGTTGTTCTTGCAATTTAGCGATATGTTGTTCCGTCCGATTGTGGCTTTGGGGGATCAAGCAAATGCGGTGTTTCGAGCGGCGGCAGCCTGTGAACGCATATTCGGGTTGTTGGACTGGAAGGAATCTTTGTCCGTGCCGTTGCAACCTATACCTTTACCTGAAGGTTTGGAAGGTCGAATTGAGTTTCGCGATCTGAATTTTTGTTATGAAAACGGCGAAACAGTTATTCGTCACTTTAATTTTACTGTAGCACCAGGAGAAAACATTGCCATTGTCGGGCCCACTGGTTCTGGCAAGACAACATTGACGCGGCTCATCTGTCGTTTCTACGATGTGCCTGAAAATAGCTTATTCATAGATGGCATCGATATCATGCAGATAGATCCTGCACAGATCCGCAAGCGTGTAGGTATTATCTTTCAAGACTTTCACCTTTTCCCTGGTACTGTCTATGACAACATCGCCTTGGGTAATCCAACTATTACGCGGGAAGATGCTCGAAAAGCCGCTGAACTAATACAGACCCTAGATTTCATTGAAGCCTTGCCACTAGGCTTTGATACGGTATTGGAAGACCGTGGCCAAAATCTATCGCAAGGACAACGCCAGTTATTAGCGTTTACTCGTGTCATTGCCTTAAATCCTGAAATTCTGATTCTGGATGAAGCCACTGCTAGTATTGATCCGGAAACTGAAGCTGCTATACAAGCAGCTTTGGTGAAAGTAACAGCCAACAGAACTTCTATCACCATTGCCCACAGATTACAGACTATTCGCCGAGCAGACCGCATTGTGGTTTTAAATCATGGTCAACTAGTGGAGGTAGGAAACCACAAGGAATTAATGCTTCGTAATGGTTTTTATAAAACCCTCTATGAAGCGCAATTGTACAAGCGTAGACGTGAAAACACATCATCCCGCCTAACTCAGGATGTCTAAATATTGAGGCAATTTTTCAGAAATACGTTTGTACAAAAAATGAATCTTAAATAAGCTGATTTCCAACTGTATTAACTTTATTATTTGATTGGAAATTACAGGCTGTAAGTCTTATTGAATGTAAATTGCTGCAACTGAGTAATTTTACAAAATTATTGCTTTTATCTAATAGATATGTCTCTCTATACAGCCAAATTAAACTGATAATAACTGACCCCAAAAAATGAAATCAAATTTACATACTTTAACTGTGTTACAGCGAATTTTTTACTACTTCCAACCTTATCGTTTCCAGTGGTTAATAGCAGTAATAGCTCTTCTGAGTGTTCACGTTGTTGAGGCTGTCATTCCGATCTATTTAAAAGTCGGTATTGATTTGATTTCAAAACAGGATGAAAATATTTTATTACCGACTCTGGCGATACTTAGTTTGACAGTTGTGCGCTTTGCTATCCTGCACTTTGGTCGTCGCAAAAATGCACTGATTTCAATTTACATATCTTATGATTTACGGCAAGCATTCTATGCACACTTGCAAAGGCTTGGTCGTGGCTTCTATGCAAACTATCATTTGGGTGACTTGATTGCACGAGCGACTAATGACATGGAATCCATTCGTCGCTTTTTCCGGTCTGGTGTGCATCGACTGGTGAGCCTTATTGGTGTGATGTTTATTGCCCCAATTTTTATGTTACAACAGTCGCCCCAGTTAACATTGTTGCTCCTGCCTTTGCTAGTAGTAATAGTTATTAATGGCTGGTATTTAGCTGGGCGTATTTTGTTGGCATCAGCAGCGGTACAAGCGGGTTTTGGTAAGTTGACAGAAACAGTGCAGCAAAACCTCAAGGGTATTCGTACCATTCAGTCTCATGCCCAGGAAGAGCGTGAGATTAACCATTTTACAGGCGTGTCAAATTGTTATGCGCTAGCTCATCAAAAGTTGATCAATTTGAACGCTATTCTCACTGCCTCCATTGTGCTGGGTAGTGGTCTGATGACCTTAATTGTTGTTGGCGTGGGTGGTAAGCAAGTCTTGGCTGGGCAAATCAGTGTTGGCACGCTGACAGCTTTCATCTTTTATTTGGCAATGATTTTGGGGGTGATCAAGGAAAGCAGTTTTGTTATGTATGCTTTACTCAATGCCATTACTGCTGCAACCAGAGTATTTGAGATTATGGATGAAAAGCCAGAGATTGAAGATGTTCCAACAGGCTTATCAGTTCAGCCTATCAATGGCGAAATTGCAGTTGAAAATCTATTGTATAGTTACCCAGTTAGTTCTGGGCTGCCATCGCGTCTGGTTCTAGAACAGATATCCCTGAGTATCAGCCCTGGCGAAATGATTGCCATCATCGGTCGTGTCGGCTCTGGCAAATCTACCTTGTTACGACTGCTGGCCAGGCAATTGGAGCCTAATAGTGGACAAATCAAATTGGATGGGCAAGATTTAAAAGACGTTCCACTGAATCACTTGCGTCAGAATCTGTCATTTGTACCCCAAGATGCTTTCTTATTTGCAGCACCAATTTCAGAAAATATTTCATTCGATAAGCCAGATCGACCACCCGAATCTATTTGGCAGGCTGCTCGATATGCACAGCTTGAAGCAACAATTAACAAATTTAGTGCAGGTTTATCCACATTAATTGGTGAGCGTGGGGTAACTTTATCAGGTGGGCAGAAACAAAGAACCAGCCTAGCTCGTGGGCTGATTCGCCAGACCCCCATCTTGCTGTTAGACGATTGTTTTTCTGCATTAGATACTAAAACTGAGGCTTTAGTTCTATCGCAATTGCGAGCGATCAGGAATGGACTTACTACAGTATTAGTTTCTCACCGTTTGTTGGCGACACGTTATGTAGATAGGATATACGTACTTGAGCAAGGGCGTATCGTGGAAGCTGGCAGCCATAACGAACTAATTGTCCAGGATGGTTATTACGCCAAGCTAGTTAGTATGCAAGACGAAGCTTGACCTGTTGTGGATCAAACCCAACCGTCCCCCCTCGCCCCCAAAAGACACTCCACCATCAACCTGACACCGCCGCTAACCCCGGTAGCAATCGCCCCCTATATGAATTCCTGCTGTAAAAGAGACACAACACCCAAAATCCCCAATTTCAACCAATCCCCCAAATCCTCGTCTAGTTGTAAAGAAAAAAGCAAACTGACTGGTAATATAAAGCTCTACAATAGGCAATTTTTTGACTGGAAACATTGATTATGAGCTTTGCTAATAAAACTATTGTTCTCACAGGTGCATCAGCAGGAATTGGGCGAAAGCTGGCAATCTCGTTAGCCCAACAAGATGCAAATTTAGTCTTGGCGGCTCGTAATCAAGAAGAATTAGAACAGACACTGACTGCTTGTACAAATCATACACAGAAGGTGATTGCAGTACCTACAGACGTAACTCATGCCGTTGCTTGCCAGCAGTTGGTAGAGAGAGCGATTGGCGTGTTTGGGCAGATTGATATTTTGATCAACAATGCCGGAATTGGAATGCTGACGTGCTTTGATGAAGTCACAGATTTGTCCGTTTTTGAGCGGGTAATGCAGGTCAACTATTTAGGTGCAGTCTATTGTACTCATTATGCCCTACCCTACCTAAAAACTAGTCGAGGACTATTAGTGGCGATTTCTTCAATTTGTGGCAAAACAGGTGTACCGACTCGTACAGGTTACGTTGCCAGTAAACACGCCATGCAAGGCTTCTTTGATACATTACGGATAGAATTGCACTCAACAGGAGTAGATGTATTGGTTGTTTCACCAGGGTTTGTCGCCACAGATATTCGGCAACGAGCGTTGGGAGCAGATGGAAAACCATTAGGCAAAAGTCCGCGTGATGAAACGCAAGGCAATATGTCAGTAGATGAGTGTGTACATCAAATTATCTGGGCGATGGAGCGGCGTAAAAGAGAACACATCATGACGTTGAAAGGTAAAGTACTCCCTTGGGCAAAGCTAATTATGCCAGGATTGGTTGATCGTATAACTGCTGCGACTGTTCGCAAGCCAACTGCTACCCAGAAGTAACCAGAACTTTAGAAACTGCGTTGAGAGTATATGAATGATTTTCTGTAATTTGTAGTACTACACAGTAGAGCTTGATGCAGCTCTCTTCTTGCCCACTCTCCACTGAAAACAGCCCCCGCCCCCCACAGCGCACCACCAGAAAACCCTTTGCTTTCCAGTAGTCCCTCACTGCTTCGGGTTGCCATTGCCGGGGAACGAGGTTGTAGACTTGCACTGGAGTTCCAATCGGTACATCTGCAATAAACTCCACATTTTCCCACCTGGAGGAAGATAGTCGTAGCTTTTGATCCCACCAAGTAGTTCAAGAATGGTCAGGTGTTCGGTAGTAGATTTGACTCAGCCAAGGGTACTCTCATTGTGAGTACCCGATTTAACTGTAAGTTGTTCCGTTGTCAGGACGATGGTTTGGGCTGTTGCACCTTTAGCATTGTGGCATCTCGGCTCTATGTTAATCTATCTGGTTGTATTAGTTAGCCTACACTGCTCTCAATTTCGAGCTAGTACAAATTGCTCTAAGTCATGATGCTGCCCTTTCCAAAATCCATGCTGTTTCAGTACACCCCTACTTTGGAATCCTAATTTGAGTAATAGTTTTTTGGAAGCGATGTTATTCAACATTACTTCAGCAGTAACAAATTGCAAGCCACACTTAGAAAACCCGAATTGCAGAATAGCTTGTAATGCCTCTGTCATAAACCCTTGCCTCCAATAAGCACTGGCAAGCTCATAACCTATATCAGCACTCATTGCTTGTGTGTCCCATGTAAAACCACAGGAACCAATTAAGGTGTTGTCTTGCACAGGCGCAATTCCCCATCGGATTCCACGCCCGATTTCAAATCTTTTTGTCCGGTGCTCAATAACACCAAATGCCTCTTCAAGTTTCGTGAAGGTATCAAGGTCATGAAATTGAGTCACTTTTGGGTCAGAAAACACTGTAAAAACAGCAGGAGCATCTTCTGGGGTTTCTTGACGCAAAAACAGACGCTCTGTCTCTAACCTTGGAAAAGAGGTCAATGAGACATTTTTGTTCATTTGAAATTTCGCCTTCTTTGTTTTAGCTTTAAAGATATTACCTTACTAACATTTATAACTATTCTCAGCATCCTCAACCGTCAAATTTCTTTGCTCAGTTGGGGTTGAAAAAGGTTAAAAAGATAACATAATGGGAAGTGCTAAAAGCTACGATAATTTTGCGCGTCTGCGATTGCATTGCACTCTTATATACCCTGCCATAGCTATTGCCTCCGAAACTACCCAAGCAACAACCGCCCTCCACAGCCTACGATCGCTCCTTGGGATAATGGTGGATTTATGTTGGTTTGACCAAATTTTGACAACCATTGGTTGTCACGCACTCAGCTAAGGGTGTTGCATTGGGCTTGGTTGATTCCGTCTAATCCTTGTATAGTGCAGCTTGAAAAGTTCTTCGCTCTTTTTGCGTAAATTACAAAACTGGAACTGAAGAGTATTACATAGCGAACGAATTATATGTAAAGCAGGGGGCAATAGTTAAAACTCCCATATTTTTTTTGTAAGCACTGCTCTGGACTCCTTGCCCAAGGGCAGTTTTTCATGAGTAATAGCGAACACCTACATTTCAACTTGTCTATTTTTGTATGTTCGGCAGCCTTATTTGATATTTCGCCCCATACCAAAAATCTTAACGCTACCTAGAGAGGCAGTCCAGTAGAAGATATTGACAAAAGGTACAGTTTTTGCGGAGGCTAACTTGTAGGTGAACGCGATATCAGGAGTGCATAGCTATGCGTCCCCCCGTTTGGAATCCTCCCATCGAACTATCAGCAAGCGAACAAAAAATCGCTCAACGCATCCGGAAAGCCAAGCTGTTCTTATTTTTGAGGCAAGTACGTCATGAGTTATTTGACCTAGAATTTCAACAAAAACTAGCAAAAGTATTTAAAGACAGTAGTGTTGGCTTATGCCCAGTAGCGCCAGCACAAATAGCACTTGCCATCATACTACAAGCTTACACAGGAGTAAGTGATGACGAAGCTATAGAAGCAATGGTGATGGACAGAAGGTGGCAATTAGTTTTAGATTGCGTCGATAGCGAACAAGCGCCTTTTGGTAAGGGCACACTGGTTCGGTTTCGTGCAGCTTTAATCGCATGTTCAGGCGACCGAATGTTAATAGAAAAAACAATTGAAATGGCTCAAATGCGTCAGGGTTATAGTTCTCGCACGTTGAGAGCAGCACTTGATTCAAGTCCTTTATGGGGAGCTGCACGGGTAGAAGACACCTACAATCTTTTAGGTCACGCACTGCGAAAAGCTTTAAATGTTATTGCCCGTGACCAAAAGCAGGAACTATCAACTATTGCATCCCTTGCAGGAGCAGATATAGTTGCAGGAAGTAGTTTGAAAGCGGCTCTAGATTTAGACTGGGACAACCCACAACAAAAAGTAGAAGCATTAACAACGATACTACAAACCCTTAATAGTGTTGAATCTTGGGTAAAAGAGCAAACAGATATTGATGCAAAAGTGGTAAATCAAGCCAAACAGAGCATTGAGGATGCACGAATAATCGAAGCACAGGATACTGAGGAGGAATCAAATGGTTCCCCAAAGCTCCGTAAGGGTGTAGCGCCGAATCGTCGTATTTCAATTGAAGATAAGGATATGCGTCATGGGCGTAAAAGCCGTAACCAACGTTTTAATGGCTACAAGCGCCATGTTCTTAAAGATTTGGATTTAGGCATGGTACGAGCAGTTGGAGTCACTTGTGCAAACCAACCAGAAGCAGAAGTGACCCAAGCGATTGAAATTGATTTAAAAAATCAAAAAGTAAAGTTAAAACAATTACAAATTGACCGTGCGTATTTAACCAGTCATTTGGTTAAGGAACGTGACTCGGACTTAACGATTGTCTGCAAATCATGGCGAGTGCAAAACGGTAAACTCTTTGATAAAACATCATTTATCTTAGATTGGGAGAATGCTAAAATTCTTTGCCCCAATGGAATAAGCTTACCTTTTGTGCAAGGGCAAGTAATCCATTTTCCCAAGTCAGAATGTAATATTTGTCCTCTGCATTCACAATGCACTAACAGTAAAAATGGTCGTAGCGTTTCGATTCATGCCGACGAATTATTATTAAAAGAATTAAAAGAGCGTCAAAACACAGCCCAAGGGAGAGCGCAGCTCCGTGAACGTGTTTCGGTTGAACATTGTTTGGCTAAAATTGGTCAATGGCAAGGTGACGAGGCTCGTTACATTGGTCTACGCAAGAATCTTTTTGATTTAAGACGTATTGCTGTTGTTCATAATCTTCATGTTTTGGCTCAAATGCCACTTATGAATCTAATCGAAATATCTGCATAATTATTTTTATTTGTCAATAACTTCTACTGGACTGCCTCTCTAGCTCACCGGACATTTTTCTTCCTTACAAAGATGTGCGTTTAGCTATTGCCGGCTCTAATGAATATATACATGGCTGGTGGATTCCAGCACCATTACCAAAAGAGCTAGAAGTCCCTAAACAAATTGTTACAAAAGCCAGTGTTAAGGGAAAACTTAAAATAAGGAACTATTTTCAATGCTGGGGTATGGGTGCATGAACGTTAATTTTAGAGGAGTAAAGCTGTGAAATTATTTTGGAATACAAGTTTTTATGGAATTTTTTGGATCTGGAATCTGACATTTTTAATGTTAGTTTACATAGGGATATTGCCATACGTAGGCGTACCATTATTTCAGGCAACCTTAACAGGTGATATCCCATCTGAATTTTCTTTGACTCTAGTTACTTTAATTGCCATCCCCACAATTTCCAGTATTATCGGTGGTTGGAGATTTACCAAACAACCTTTACAACTAATTCGCCTATTTTATGGTATAGAAGCACCACTGTTTTTATTGTGTTTGTTGCGGTTATTTGTGATCCGAGAACTGACATCAGCCAGCAGCCAAATTCTGATAACAATGGGCGTATGTATAGCTGCTTTTACTGGAGAGTTATTTTGGGGTTATGCTGACCGACGTAAAAGTGGTTTGCAATGGGCACAAATGTTAGCCCATACATTAATGCTAGTATTTGGAATTTATGCGGGTGCGGTGTTGTTATTTTACGCCTTGCCTTTAGCAGTATTTCTGTTGCAAGAATTCCTCAAATTTGCATGGCTAAAACTATTATGGGATGTACTATATCACTCAGCTTTTGTGGGAGGGTTATTTATAATAATTCCTTGGCTGGCTATTGTTAGTTTCAGTGCCACATTGTTTATTGCAATGCCATCGGCGTTAACAGCAATGTATGTACATTCAGGAGCAAAAATTTTAAGAGCCTTTGCTTCAGAACATGGTAAGAATAAAACATTTGCTGGTGCTGGTGCAGTTATTGTGGCGTTTGCAGTTACTTTTGTATCTTTACAACAACAACCCCAAGTATTAGCTTTTTCACTCTTAGCTAATGCACCTACAAATGATAGCGATCGCCAAACGCTCGTAGCCAAATCAGAACAAATTCGTACAGGATTAGTTAATGCTTATTTATCTTCTTACCGCTACCTTAGCAGCAAGCAAGAAAATAACCATATCAGTGCTATGTATCATCATTTATTAGGCTTAGATAAATCGGCCACTGATGGATTGCAAGCAACTTATAACTTTCTGATGTCACCATTTTTATATAATGGTTCTGACAAAGATACCGCCAAGGCAGAGAAACTTTACGCCGATTTTTTTGATACACCTCTACAAAAAGCAGAAAAAACAGCAGTTAGTCACGCAGTACAATCTACTTTTAATGAACAAGAAGTTAAAGCAGGTTTATTAAATATCAACGAAAAAAAAGTTTTATTAGTATCACAAGAAGTCACAGTTAAAGAACATGGTGATTGGGCTGATGTGGAATTATACGAAATTTATAAAAACCAAACACAAGAAGTTCAGGAAGTTTTTTACTCCTTTTCTTTGCCAGAAAGCGCTGTAATTACTGGCTTATGGTTGGGAGATACTAATAAATTAGACCAACGTTTCCCTTTTGTTGTCTCTCCTCGCGGTGCTGCCCAGAAAGTTTATAATTCTCAAGTTAGACGTTCACGCCCTATAGATCCGGCTTTGTTGGAACAAGTAGGGCCGAGACATTATCGCTTACGGGCTTTTCCTATTCCTCCAAAGAATGTACAACAAATACAAGGGCAACCACCACTCCCCACAGAAATGCACCTATGGTTAACTTACAAAGTGCTGGGACAAGACTTGGGTTGGGAAATGCCCGATTTAGGGGAAAGACGTAATATTTTCTGGACTAATCAAACCAAGCGTATCCGCAACGGCAAAGAAATCGGTTTGAAAGACGATGCTTGGTTAGAAAAATTCATAAGAGCAAGTGGAAAAGTTCAACCTGTATTACATGAAGTAAATTTAGAGTCTGGCTACAAAATATTAGCTAAACCCTTATCTAGTCAAGATTACACCTTACCCAAAGTCCAGCGAGTTGCTGTAGTTCTCGATACTTCTCGCAGCATGGGGGAACATATTAAAGAATTGCTGCAAACATTATCATGGTTGAAACAACACAGCTTTGCAGATAATGATTTGACAAACAACGATGCAGATTTATATCTCAGTGTTTCTCCAGGTGCTGCACCCAAACGCTTAGATAATCTCCAGCAATTCCAACCGGAAAAAGTCGCCTTTTACGGTACAATTCAACCCCAAGAAATGCTGACACAGTTTAACAATTTGCGTGGAGATACAGCTTATGATGTCGTTTTGTTGTTGACTGATGAAGGCAGTTATGAATTATCGAAGAACAATAAAACCGTCCCTAATACGCCTGCGCCTTTGTGGATGCTACATCTAGGTGGATTACCTGGGGCTTATAATGATGGCATGATTAAATTATTACAAGATAGTGGTGGTGGAGTTGCTGTTAATATTTCTGAGGTGCTACAACGAATTGCTACTAAATCAGTTTTAGGCAACTCTGTTGTGAGTGTTGTTAATGGTTATGCTTGGTATTTGCAAACATTAGACACAGCAATTGCAAGTAGCAACCAACAAGATGATTTCTTGCCATTAGCAGCCAGACAATTAATTTTAGGGTTGAGTAAAAAAGTTACGTTAGACAACCTCAAAGGTTTAGATGCGATTCACGGCGTAGCCAAAAAGTATAAGATTGTCAGCCCTTATTCTTCGATGTTGGTATTAGTCAACGATGAACAAAGACGGTTACTCAAAGAAGCAGAAGCCCAAAGCGATCGCTTTGACCGTAAAGTTGAGAACGGGAAGGAAAATCTCTCTAAACCCGTTAATCCTTTGAAAGTTAGTGTACCTGAAGCATCAGGGGGATGGTTTTTAGGTGTGAGTGCGATCGCTTTATTCATTCTTGTGAAGCGTCGGCGTTAATTACAGCATATTGGATAAGATTAGTCATACTTCGTCTCCTTCCAAAATAATTTGTGCCGACATGAATAACTGCGCGGCAAAACTGGGTGGTACAGAGTAACCAATGATTGACCCCGCCGTAGCAGTCTCTTTTGGGAACTCATACCAGGACGGAAATCCTTGCAAAATGGCTGCACCTTGGATAGACAAAGACTTGACCGTACCATCCGGCAACCAGATATCAGCGAACTTACTACGGTTGCAGCCTTTGTGATCGGTGAAGTGCGTAGGCGCAGCCCGCCGCAGGCATCGCAAGATAGTGTTGCAAGGTAAATGTCCGGGTTTGTACTTCAGTCCGTTGCGTCCTCCAACTCTCTCTAGTAGCAGTGGTGTTGGTTCGTTAGCCATCAGAAATTGTTCTACCGCTTGCCGTTGTTTGAGGAGTAGTTGAGAGTCAGGCATCGTAAGGATGAGATGCGCGATACCTTCGGCACACTTCGTGAACTGTTGCAGTGTCCGAATCAGGGGGACATGTCTGGGTCACGTTGGCCTATAACTCGTGGGTAAAAAACTATTGAGCCATCAAGTAGCTTTTTCTTGTCGAGATACGGATAGAGGCATCCTTGGCTATGCAGTTGTGAGCTTTCAAGGTCGTCCTCTAAGAATTTTTCGGGTATTGCAGATAACTCAGCTATTACTGATTTAGTCATGCAGCCACCTCCATGACCAAATCATCTGGCACTTCAAAAATTCCCAACCGCCCAATGTAAGGAATCGGTATAATCTCGCGTGGATTCTCCAGCTTCCAATGGTATTGCTCAGGCATCCCCCAACCAGACGCAACTTGTGAAAACTTGCAATCTACTATTGTGACAATGCCAATGACTTGACCGCGACGTAGAGATATTAGTTCTGGGATTACTATCCCCATCCCTTGGCAAAATTCTCTCGCTAGCTGATACTCTTTCTTGGTACAGGTTTTTGCTGCGTGAATCAGAATGTCGCCGCGATAGTGAATAGGCCAGCCACGGTTTTCAATATTTTTAAGAGCATAAATAATTGCCCATGCCCAAGGCTGACGAACGGATAGCGCTTTCATCTGTTTTAATAATTGGATTTAGCTAAATTTTTAAACTGTCCAAATCTTTCATCAAACAAGAGATTAACAGTCGTTTCACTACTAAACCGACTTTTCAAAACTGAGACTTCAAAAATGCCTTTTTGGGTAGTCTGTTTATCGTAGTAATCTTCTCGATACAAACCCAACATCACAGCAGCCTCCTGTTCAAATCCTCCCGATTCCCGAAAATCCGCTTTAGTTGGACGCTTTTCGGAACGTGAATCAACTTCTCTTTTTAACTGCGCTAAACCCAAGACAGCGCAATTGAATTGTTTAGCGATCGCCCTGAGTTGTTTCAAGATGGAGTCGATTTCTTGTACACGATTTTCGCCACGTTCACGGCGCATTGGTTCAATCAACTGCACATAGTCCACAATCACCAAACTGACTGATCCGCAACGAGCTTGTATATCTTGCAAATCACCCTTGATTTGTGAGGTGGTGATTACGGGGTTGTCATTCAACCAAAATGGTAGCGCCATCCCCTCAGCACAAGCTTGAGCCAAAGGATTCCAGTGAGATTCCCGAAGTGCATTGCGTTTAAAAAGTAGGTCAGCAGGAACATTGGGCGCTGCCAACCTTGCGAGGGTCTTTTTGACCATTTGTGAGGCAGACATCTCTAAAGCGAAATAAGCGGTTGTTAAGCCGCTAGCAGCAGCCCGAATGCCAATATCTAATGCCCAGGTGGACTTGCCGATTCCGCCGCGACCTCCAACAACAGTCAAAGCACCGAAGGGCATCCCGCCAATTACGGAATCCAAATCATAAAATCCAGTTGGGACATTCACCTCAATCGCATCTTCACCGTTGTTGGCCAATTCAATCTCGGCATAAACGTCAGGGATGATGTCAGCCATTAATTTCATTTGACAAGGCATAGTTAATTGGCGCAACTCTAAAAGTTTTTGTTGTCCCATTTCGATGACTGAAGTAGCAGTCATTTCAGTCAAGGGGGCATCCATCGCTGTACGCGCCATTTGTAAAGCCGTTTGGATTACCGCTCTCAATTGCGCTTTTTCTCGAATTAACTCTGCTAAGGCATCGATGTTAACTGCTGACACGCAAGAGTTAAGCAAGGACGCAAGTTTATTTCTCCCGCCGACATTATGCAACAGTCCATGAGATTCTAGCCAACTGGTGACAAACAATAAATCCGTTGGCTGCTGAGACTGGTGCAATCTGACTGCGGCTTGGTAAATGTTCTTGTGCGAACCAACGTAAAAATCTTCTGGTTGCAAAATCTTAATCACACGAGCGATCGCTTCCGGGTCAAACAAAATGCCACCGAGTACTACTTCTTCAGCTTCTATCGCCTGGGGTGGTAAGTGGTTAGGCATTGAAACTACGTTATCTGGGGCAAAATCTGGTGAAAACATCACTTTTTCTCCTGCTATGCTATTTTTTTTGTAAATCGAATCAGAAGTCAGAATTAACAAGAAATTTCTTGTTTGAAGCGATGATTCATCCCGCAGCTGCACAAGCTTCAATTCTGAATCCTGACTCCTTGCTCCTGAATTCTGTTTTGGTAAATCTCCGCGCTTGTCTAATTTCGGGTAGTACTGCCCTCAACTCATTAGGGGCAGCATGAGCCGTTTGTATGGCTTGTTGTTGGGCAAGGCGTTGAGTTTCGGCACTTTGAGCTTGCTGGTAACGCTGCATTAGGTTCGTCCATCCACCCTTGGTTTTCTCCCAGGTGTTCATGACTGCGATCGCATGATCTACTTCCTGTCGTGCGGAGCGTTTCGATTTAGTGGCTAATTCTTGTGCCAGGAAGTCCACGACTATGGGGTTGAAGTTCTGGTACAAGTTATTCAGCTTTCGCTCTCCATTGCGCCAAGGTAAAACCCAGCACTTCCACTTGATTGTTTCTCTGACAAGCAGTGGTAAAGAATCATCACTCATCGCAGTCGGGTCTGTTAGCCAGGCATCAATCAGTTCTTTCACGTTCCGGGCTGTCTTGTAGGGACAGATTAGTTGCAGCTTATTCGATTGTTCGGATTTGTCGAACGACCCCCCCGCAATAGTTGATCCTCTTGAGGGATTATCGGTTTGTTGCGAAGACTCGGAATTTTTTTAACAACGAAGTGGGTTGTTGTGGGGTTGGTTCTTCTGGGGTTGGTTTTTCTAAACTTGGTTTTTCTGAAATTGGTTCTTCAAGTTCAATTTCTTCCGTTGTTAAATCAAGTTCTTCTTTTTCACACACACTCTCTTGGGTGGGGGGCGCGGGTGGCGAAGCCAGGGGCGCGTCCTTACAGCACTTGCGTCTGTTATGAGGTACAATAAATTAAAATATAAATACCTCTAAATGAAGTCATACTCTGTCGATCTTCGAGAAAAAATAGTTGCAGCACATCTTCAAAAAAATATCTCAATCAGAAAAGTAGCTAACATATTTTCCGTCTCAAAAAGTTTAGTTCAAAAGCTTGTAAAACAACAAAAACTTGAAGGAAATTTACAATCCAAGCCGCGAGGAAAGCCACAATTTAGTCATCTAACAAATGCTGACATAGAGTTGAGAGAATTAGTTGAATCATATCCAGATGCAACATTGATAGAGTTGTGTGAATTATTTGCAGACAAGACTGGTAATTGGGTAGGTCAAAGTGCAATGTGTCGGGCGTTACAGAAATTAGGATTAAATCGTAAAAAAAAACGAAGCGGAGTACCCAAGCTCTTACTGAGAGAGTCCTGCATTTAAGATTAGATTATTGGGAAAAGGTCAAAAATATAGAGCCAGAAAATTTAGTATTTTTGGATGAAACTGGTGTCCTACTTGGGTTAGCGAGGACTCATGCCCGTTCACAAATGGGAACAAGAGCTTACTCTCTTAACCCCTTCTATAGAGGCTCAAAAGTTACAGTAATTGGAGCAATTAGTCTTAAAAAAGTAGTTGCATTAATGACAATGAATGGTTCAATGGATGGCATTGCATTTGAATTATTTATTGAGAAGTTTTTAGTACCACATTTATGGTCAGGAGCAGTAGTGGTGATGGATAATTTATCCGCACATAAACTAGATTCAATTGTGCCAATGATTGAAGCTGTAGGTGCGAAAGTTATTTGTTTATCCTCATACTCCCCCGATTTTAATCCAATTGAATTATGGTGGTCACAACTTAAATCTTTTTTACGCAATTTTGCTCCAACTACAACAGAAATGGTTGATAAACTAATCTCAGTTGCACTCGACTTAATAAATCCTCAACATTTAAGAAACTGGTTTGCTAGTTGCTGCTACTGTACCTCATAACAGCCGTAGGTGCTGTAAGTGGATGGACTTCAATTGGATAATCTTTAGTTGGATATACTTTGGGTGTCCCCCCAGCACTACCCTGGTGTTCCCCCATCACTACCCCTAGTGTTCCCCCATCACTACCCTGGTGTTCCCCCATCACTACCCCTAGTGTTCCCCCATCACCACCCTGGTGTTCCCCCAACACTACCCCTAGTGTTCCCCCGCTACTGGTCTTCGCTTTCCCTCTAGTCAAACTAGATTGTTTAGTTGCTTCGGTAAACCAATCGTCAATATCTGTGAGTCTGTATTGATTTGATGATGGCGAACCGTCTAACTTTTTTTTTGTGGCTTTAGTAATCAGATTCCAACAAACAAGCTCATCGACTGCTGCCATCGCTTTTCGCCGTAAAGTTTCAGTCGGTGAGTTCGGGAAAGAACCACGGAAACAAGCTTCACCTATAGATTTATAGGAAGGGAAGGCGTTATTATCACAACCGGCACGGCGGCACAGGTGGCAGTAAACCCGAAATGCCTCCATTGTTAGTGGTAAATCATCCAACTTACTATCGATGTATATATGGCGTTTCTTTCTGCCGTCGCTGAAGCTATCGCTCTGTATTTTTGATGTTACACTCATATACAACCACCATTTGTCAAAATTTATAGTTGATCCTTTCCCCCACACTGCGCTAAAAGTGGGGGATTTTGCTTGATTCACGTACCAAACGGAAATTCTTGTAATTGCAGTTGAAGGGGAAACTCTTTGATTTCGCCACCCTTACGATCGCGGGTTTTAAATCGCTGTCCCCCAAATATTGCATTAGCCCCCAACTGCTTCACAAACACAGGTGTTTGGGATTGTAGGCATTGTTGGACAATAGACTCAATCCATTCGATGTGGCATGGTCTGGAATTTGGGTCCAGACTCACCCCCTACAACAATCCATTGGATATCTTCATTTACTAATTCCCATTCGTAGGAATCACTGATTAATTTTTGAATTGCACCTCCTTGCCTCAAATCGATTTCTTCAAGCAGTGGCTCACAAGATAAAAACCGAACAGAACAGGGAATTTGCAAGAGAATTGGAATGCGTTCGTTCGCCATCTGTTGATTCTCAGTGGAGGTTCCTAACCACACATTTGGTAAGGGGAATGGTTGGTCAATAAAATATTGTTGAAGATTAATTAATTCTCCAAATTTCTCACTAACAGCGTCCCAAAGATTTTCCTTGGCTGCTTCATACCACTTGCCCCATAGTGATTGTTGACTAAAGTACTCCTTCATTCTTTCTGGTCGCTTAGTCAAGATTTGAAAAGTGTGCTGAGGTGAAAGAGCAACAACAGCCATTACTTGATGAATCCATTCATCAGGGACATTGGCGTGAAACAAATCAGCCATTGAGCATACAAAAATTCTTTTCGGCTTTTTCCAAGACAATGGTTTAATAAGTTGAGATTTGACAAATTCAACTGTGCCATCCCAATTACTAACAGTTTGATACTGGGGGAATTGTTGAAGTCGTGGGGATTTGGCAGCTTTCGCTGCATAGCATCGCGCACAGCCAGGACTTCCAGAAACCCGTGAACAGCCAACAATTACATTCCAGGTTTCGTCACACCATTGTATATTTGTAGACATAATTACCTCTTTAATCAATAGTTTGTACTAACTTCACCACACGCTATCGCCCGAACAATTTCTTCTGCCCGTTCTTGTGAAATAGCCTGTTCTGGGTTCTTGTAAAATCCAGCGATTTGAGACTTGGGACGAATAATAATTTGCTGCCCTATTGCACGTTTGTCCCATACAAAGCACGAGATGGTAATGTTGTCTGTTGCCCAACGAGTACCCCGTTTGTCTTTCCGAAAACAGAAGCGCGGCATGATGATTACAAGTGACGGCGGGTGCTGTTGTAAGAAATCAGCCCGGTCATCACAGGGTTCAAGAAAGCTGGTTAATAGGAATGCGGCAACACCCACACGCGCTTTCTGGCAGGCATTTTTGATAATTGGTGCAGCAAAATCCGAATATGGTGGATTAGTGCAGATCCAATCGCAATCGGGAAAGTTAGCCCATGATTGGGATAGTGTTGCATTCAGATGGTAATCAGCCGCTTTATGTGGATCAATATCGTTCGTCCACATTTGCTTGGTGTAGGGCCACGCTCTGAGTAAAGAAGCGATCGCGCCGTGTCCGACACAAGGCTCACCAATGACACCAGATAAGGGAACATGGCGCAGTAGTTCAGTTGTGAACCAAGATGGAGACTCGTAAAAGTTCAGTGGATGCCTACCAACAGCTTCTCCTGTAGATTTAGGAGAGTATGGTTGTGGTGTTAGCAGTTGTGCAACAGTCATAAATTCTCTCCGGCTTGTTTGACAACTTGAGCGCTGATTGATTCAAAATCCACTTGAAAAATGTTCATCTCAGTCAGCATCTCGCCATTGTTATAGCGGTCTACAATATGCTGCCTAATGCCTGATTCTGAAAGCCCATCGGGAATATTGATGTGAGCTTCACTAATAATTTTTTCGGTGACTCTAACAATGACTCTCATGTTGGTTATGCCAAATATGAAAAAGTGTTTAACGTGGTGATTGCTACTTGTTTAATAGCGATCGCTTTTATCTCCAAGGCGTAAAATTATTCCATTGAAACCAGCTTGAGCCAGAATCAGAGTATGCAGTGGTGCGGTGGATTGCTTCAGGATTACCCCAGCAACAGCAAGCGTTGATAGCAAACATGGGTTTGTCCTGGAATGTTCCATCTGGTAAAAGAATCTGGTAAACCTCATCTTCTGCCCAAAGTTCTAGCCATTCCCGGCTGATGTATTCGGTGTAAAACTGACTCCATCGACATAAAAACCAGCGCGATTCTGTTTCGCGGTTGTAACGCCACAGCTTAAACACCATGTTCCAGTGCGCGAGGAAGTCGAGCGCCACCGGCTTGGACTGCATCAAAATTTCCTTATCACCAGGAACGAGCATCAACTCCTCACACAGTCGGGGAAGCTCCACATTCACGCCGCCATACTCAACGGTGTACCACTCAATTCCACTAATGCCTTGGCTTACTTGTTCTGCCCAAATTGCTTGTCGTTTATCGGCTGTATCTTGCGCTCTCTTTCGGAACATATCGAAACGCAATACTGTTTCTACAGGGGATAATTCGCTTTTCGCTACGCGCTGTTGTAGTGCCATGTCACAAGCTCCTTCCCAACCGATTACGTTGATTTGGTCGATCTGTTGGGCTAGTGCTGCTGCTCTTGGGTCTTGAAATCGTGTCATTAACCTATCCTTATTTATTACTTATTCTTTGCTTAACCAATAGGCTTTAAAACTCTTCGTGTAATCCAAAAATTCTTACAGGTAATGGTTGCGTAGCCAGTAGTAAAAAAATTCAGGGAACTGATAACTAAAAACTGATGGCTACTAAACTGATACTTTTTCCTTCTTACTAGCGAAAGCCCCCGCCTGCCTTAACGCTGCTCCAGGACTGGGATGAGCAAAGAACTCTTCTACAGCTTTGGTCAACCCAGCCGCAACAGCCGGATCGTGACAAGCGTAGACATAGATGGGCTGTTGTACACCGTTAACCAATCGCGTTTCTTGGCGATCGCCTAACTGAGGGTAGAATGTTCTCACCCATGTGCCCAAGTGTCCGCGATAGTGAGCGCCGCTCAGGGGTACTTTCTTTCCAAGTTCGCTCTCTGCAAAGTTGACCACGCCAAGCCAGCGTTCTTCTGTGGCGGTTAAGGACTGTCTGTTGTAGTCAGCTATCAGATTGGCGGCGAAGTCTTTGCAATTCTGTTCCATGTATGGGTTGAGTCTGCCACCGGTGAGTTCGGCTAAAGTTTTCATTGCTTTGACAAAAGTATCTAGCCGTTGTTCAACTGGGGGGAGGGCTGGTATATGATTTTGCTTTTGAGATGCAATTGTGTTGGGTATTGCTGCAACGATTTCAATCAGTATCGTTCGGATCTGTGCGGCCACCTCCGATTGTTGTAGTAACATCGCAATCCTGAGAGCGCCTAAAGGACTAAAAACTCTCGCTTTTGGTGTTCTGGGACTTAGACAGAATGTCTGTCTAACATCCCTAAGTACTTGTCCTGCAAGGGTTTCAGTTTCTTGGAGGTTAAATTCTTCTTGATTGCTTCTGTACAATTCTTTAATCGCTGATTCACTCACCTCGAAGTATTCTGCAATCTGTGCAGTGGTGGCCCAACCACTACCATTCCAGACAGCGAAAATTATTGCTTTAGCCTTGGAGAGAATAGATAAAGCTTTGTCGCTCTCAAAATTTGTTAAAGCTGAAGTCCTCAGTGTTCTTGACTCCAGCAACACGGACTGATTTAAAGGTAGATTCATGTTGGCTCCTTGAAGAGACAGAGGAAATGATTTTTTTATTAACTGGCTTGAGTTACCCAAGGGAATCGGCTCGGTGAGGGGCTTCAAAAAAGATAAATTCTTTCTCTGACCAATCCAAATGAAGAGTAAAACGAGCGCCTGTTAGCTCCCAATTGAAAAATTCTGTTTAATAGCCATTATTTACAACACGTTTTTACTTAAATATACTTATCTTTGTGTACTTCTAGGTAAAATTAAATACGTTATAAATGTAATTTACATTGGTTTGAGATAGTTTTTCCTCACCCAATGGCTCAAATTTCATCAGAATTTATACCCTTAGTTGTGTCCCCTCCTCTGGTTTCGCCAATTAATTGAGCGTCTGGAGGAATAAAGCCTCGCTCTTTACCTAGCCGAAAAAAATGAGTTTCGATGTATCTATTCACACTAGTATTTTCTTCCCTAGCTAATTTAGCCAAAGTTTCTACCACTAACTCATCAATTCGGAAGGAAACAGGCTTTCTTTTTCTGGACATAAACAGCAGCAAGACTTGCATTGACACCTCCTTATATTACATTTGCTGTGCTTTTCATTGCGTTATACAGTTAAAGGTAATGCAAAGCTATAGCATACTGCAATGCTTTTGCTATACAGATATCTTATGCTGAATAGCAAGAACGTAGAATAAACCTGATAGCAAAAGTATTGCAAAAGCAATGCAATTGGTTTATATTTATTTCAAGGGCAAGGAAAGCGAACCGCCTGCACCCAAACGCAAAAAGGGTTCACAAGTCTAACCAGTCACAGATTTGATCAACACAAAACATAGATTTGAGAAACAAGAACCTCCCGTCGTATAGCACAAGGTACGCCAGGTAAAGTCGGCTGGGGGAGATACTCAAAATCACTCAATAAATCCACTTATCCTGCAATTAGGGCAACCACTTAATACCTTCTCTAGAGCCTTGTGCCGTGAATTCTTGCTAGAAAATAACTGAAATTCAGAAACATGAGGCTACGCCGAATCTTTTTGAGAGCGTTGCGGTAAACCACAACGTTGTTCACGCAAAACAAAAGGCGATCGCCGTCCCTGGAAAGTCTGCGATCGCTTTTTTACCCATTTAAGAGGTATTTCTAATGATGACACAAAGTTTAGCCCCTACGCCAACAAAAGATCCGCTAACCACACGCGATCGCCAAATCATTGCAACCATCGTCAATCAGTCGGACTACTCAAAAGAGTGCAAGCCCGAAGATGTAGTAACTATCTGGATCAACAGTGATGATATCGTGTGGGTAAAAATGATCCACGGCTATGCTCGTTACCACAAACAATCCTTCAAACGGGCTGTTGCAGAGGTAAAAGCGAGTCTTTCTGCTCCAGTAAAGTGCAATCACAAAGAAGAAAAGGAATTAAAACAAGCTTCTGAGAAAATTGGCTTGTTAGGTGATTGTGACTGGTTATCGTTGAGCGTCCAATACCATTCTGATAAAGTAATCGGTCATGCTGGTTGTTATATCTCTCACAAGGCTCGAATATTAACCCCACCATCTGAATGGGACTTCACCCTGCCGAAGTGGAATATGTCTGCTGCCATCTGTCCAGACTGCGAAGGACATGGGTGCGGTAACTGTGGGTATCGCGGGACTCGTGCAGAAGACTTGTGCGAACCAGTGGACGGCTACCGACTGACTTATGTAGGGCGCACTGACCTCCAGACGGCTCACAATGTATATCTAGATGGTGAGTTTTTGGGCATACTCTTCAAGGTCAGAAACGCTGAGGAAGTCTGGGAAAACGACCCCAAGACATACTACTGGCGCTGTGGCGATGGAGTACGGTACTGGAGTGTAAAAGAGGCTGTAGAAGCACTGTCCAGGGTAACTGCTCCGATTGAACTGCCGCAAGTTCGTCGGGAGTTGGTAGCGGCATAAGTGAAATGGTGGAAGAAAATTCTCTTCCACCACTATTTTAAAACAGTGCCACCGAGAATTAGAGCTTCGCTTAGTTTTTGTGAAAACTAACATTAAAGAAAGGCAAGCAGCTACTATGACAGCTTTTGACTTTGATTCTGCTGAACATAAAGCCTACGAAAAGACCCCAGCAGCCAAAAGTATTCCTTCACCCGCAGGCATTTGGATTGCTTACGAAAATCAACAATTAGCAGGATGGTACGAAAATAAAGAACTAGTTGGTGGGAAAGAGTATAAAGTTCTTACTAACAAGTTGGACGAAAACGATGAAAAGATAGGCATTCCTGGCGCTCTTTATAGACAACCACGAATACTTGTGATTGGGCGATCGCCTCTGCTATACGGAAACGATAGAAAGGTGATTGGAGTTTGGCGTAGCAGTGATGGTTTGGACAAGAACGCCTACAAATTCGGTAGGCGGTATATGGTGATTTTCGTCGATGCCCAAAATCTACCTCTTCATATCGCACCAGTACAAATAACTGCTTGGGGAGTGTTTCAAGTTTCGTTTGATCAACAACTAATGGCATTCCGTGAAACCTGCGAACAAGCTTATGCAAGTTTTCAAGGCAAACATCACCAACCGAAGAATTTACTTTGGCATTCGATGTGGGTATTTTGTCCCACATTGACAACAGAGAAACGTGAGAAAGGGGGGCAAACTTCCAATGCCTGTGTATGTAGTGGATACGAAAAGCCAACTGCGCCAGACTGGGAAAGTTATTGTATTGGCAAGAAACCAATAGCTCAAGAAATTGCCCTTGTGCATAATTCCATCTGCGATTGGTGGAAAAAAGGATTGCCTAACAATAACTTACCAAAGCATACGTCTCATGCACTTGATCGCAATCAATTGATGATGGAGTCGCAACGATTGATTGAAGCTTTAGGTTGGAAAGAGGAAAAGGGCAAACAGTTTCTCATAGACAATTATGGTAAAAAAGGAAGGCAGTCACTAACTAACGAAGAATTTGCTAACTTCGTCAACAAATTGCAGTCTATGCAAGCAAATTATGATGATGAAGTTGGTTACTGGGAGGATGTGCCTTCTTAATAAACAAATACTTATTGAGGTGATTGCAGCAATTGCGTTCATCTTTATGCTTCCCTATTTACCTTCAAGTAGGGAAGCATATTTGATCAGTTCTCAAGTTTTATCTACAGCTAATGAAGAAGGGGAAAGGGAAAAAGTTTTTCTTGTGAGAGTGACTTAATAATTCTTGAATCCCTTTCTTCCTCTTTTTATTGGGCTGTATATCAATCATTTAAAATACCCCATGACAACAACAATCGTTCATCCTAGTATCGAAAACTTACAGCAGTTTTCTGACTCGTTCGACATTGAGAAAATATTGCAATCTAAAGGAATTCTGCCGTGGCTTTTAGCAAATGGCTGGAACTATGACAATGAATCTTGTTTGATTGCAAACATTATTGATGAATCTACAAGCTTGGATCAAGTTTGGGACTCTGAAGAGTTTGATTTTAATGCTCTGTCAGATGAATTAAAAGAAAAACTCAATCAGATTTTTGAGCATTTCTATCTGTAATCGAATGGCACTCTCAATCAATAATTAACGCAAAGGTAACGAATTATGCGTGAAAAACTCTCCAGTTAGATTTAATCAGTCTGACTGGAGAGAAAAATCGATTCCACAAAAGATTATCACACACTCTACTTGAATACTAATCAGATGGAAACAAATTTGATTAAAGTGTATGATGCGACACTATTAAGTTCATCAAAAGTTTACCAAATTAATGGTACACATTGTCGATATTTGGGAGATGAGGGTAGCATCCAACATCCACAGTATCTATTTGTACCTCTGCCAAATCAAAGAAAAAAAGTATCGGCTCAATAAGTCGGGGTAGCGAATAAAAGTAAAAAGACTTGCTAACATCCAATTTATTGAGAGTTAACTAGATTGTTCTAACGCAGGGATTCTATTTGAATGCAAACGCTTGACTATAAAGGTTGAGGATTAATAGAAAATTTTGAGCGAATAATAGTGTCCAATTCGGGGATTTTATCAGAGAGAGAAATCCGGTCATGTATATATTCAAAGAAGCTGATTCCCAATTTACGAGTAGTGGCAACAAGAGACATAAAAATGTCCCATGCCTTAGTACCCTCACTCGTTTGAGTGGCGTAACTAATTTTTTCGTCGCTGCACCATAGTCCTAGCAGCTAATTCCGCCGGATTATTATGTAAAGGTAAGTTTGGATACTCTAAGACCAGCAGTAGTTCAGACTCTTTAGCTGCCGTTAATTTTTTTCGCTCATCTAATTGTTTATATCCAGTTTCAGTACCGAATAGCTGACAGAATTTAGTCTTTAATTCCTGTTTGGTTTTTGGGGAAGGGGAATTTCTGTAAGCGACTAATTCTCGGTAGTAATCCCAAAATTCCCCTAAAAATTTGTCTAATGTTTGTTGACAAAAAACCAACAAATGGACTTAATTTTTTTATAATGTCTGGCTTCATGTACCCAACATAAAGCCAAATTATCTGTAATTAATTTGAATTGGGGTGCATCATCGCAGACCAGAAATTCTACCACTGGTATTTGAGATTGCTGATGATAGAACGAAATTGCAGCAGCTTCCAAAACACGAGTCCGGTATTGAGAACCTAGCTTGCTTAAATACGTATCCAGCAATGAATTAAACTCTAATTCAGTCAAAACTGTTTCTTGCGGCAACAATTTCATTTGATTGTGCCATTTAGTTGGGACATTAAAACTTGTAAGCAACTCGTAAGTCAGCCCATTTAGAACATATTCAAGCTCTTGTCTATTTTGCAAGACCCCCAATTACGCTTAGTCGGTCTTTCTTAGCTGTAGTTGAGTAGACTGTGTACCAGGGGTTACAAATTACATTCGTGGTCTGATTTACTCCTTTAACACGGGCACTTGTTTGGTCTATATGCTGCCACGAGCTACTTTCTAACCCAGATGTATAAACTTGATTATATTCAGCTTCAAAATCGCCTAAGTTTTTGATGAGTAGATTTGATAAATAGCCAGCCGACATTGAGATCCCAATATTCTCTAAAAACTCTAGCAACTTACCTTGGGTCATATTACCGCCGTAATATAAGCTAATTACTAGAGCTTTTATTCCCGGACCAAATTCTCCATCGTAACCAGGTGGCAAAGATGCTAAATACGTTTTTCCAACACTAGGCGAGTAATATTTTTCTTTCCGGAATAATACGTTATCAGTTAACAGTGAAATATCTTGAATGATTACCTCTTCATAGCCTTTGAACTGTGCATCAGGCGGTAGCTCACTCGCCGGATAATCCAGAATGCATGTCCTGTCTACTTTTATGCTCTGATTTTTGCTACTTTTCGTATGTTTTTTTTGGGAGTGTGTCGTTCTTTTTCGGATGAATGATTGCTCTTGAACCCTTTCGACTGATTGCTCTTGATTTCTGGTTTCCCCTGTTCGCCTTTCAGACGATTGTTTTCGTCCCGTAGTTTTTGGTTTTCTTCACGTAATTCTTTTATCTCTGATTGTTGCTGCTCTATGACGTTTAGCAGAACAGTTAATGTCTGGCGCAAGGATTCGTCTGCAAACTTTGAGGGGTCGATGGTTTGCAACAATGCCTCTACTTGTTTTTCTGGAGATTGCTTTTGCGCCATGTCATATATTCTACGACCCTATGTGCATCTCTCTACTTTGTTATTTTTTCTACTACCCCGATTTATTGAGCGGATACGAAAAAAAGCCAGCTTTCGACTAAATCGAAACAAACTCATGACCCGTTGTTATGAAGTCGAAGGCATGGTTTATAACAAGCCTGTTGTACAGGATAATTCGCAGCAACTTCAGCTATTTTGAGCCATGTCCATACATAAACCACCAGTCATAAAAAGACCTGTTCGACTACAAAAAAGCTCTAAAAAAGTAATCTATAGAGCTACTAAAGACATTCAAATAGTTACAAAGAAAGCTTCGCTGAATTGAAAGTGAAAAATAATGATTGAGGTAAATAATCATGGTACAAGCACTTGACAACCCTGTTGCTGCAAATTTCCTAACTGATGCAGTAGTCGAGCGCCACAATTTCTCACAGTTAAATAAAACCCGCATCAGATTTCGTATCCAGTTGAAGAAAAGTACAAAATCTGCCGCACCTAAATGGGCGGATGTACTACAAGCTGAAGTTTCTGAAATTGAATCAGACCTTGTTAAAGTTACTAATTCCGAAGTTGGTTTGCGGGGTATCAAGGTATTCAAGAAGTTGGATGAAGCTGCTGCCCAATTGAGGCAAGAGATTGCTTCAGTTCAAGAGTGGATGTCTGCTGATACTGGTGACTGGGTTTGTCCAATTGATTTAGCTCCCCTGGTATGGAATCAGTTAATCAATATCAGAGATAATATCGCCCCTGGTTTACGCAATCAATTAAAAGCTGATTACGAAGCGGGACTTGTAGATTACCAAGAGCGGATTGATCAGTTTCTCTCACTTAACACCTGGGAATTAGCACAGGATAAGCAAGAATCTGTAAAAACAAACTTGTTAAGAGCATTCCCGACTCTGACCGATCTTGAAGACTATTTGCAAGTCATTATAGGTCGTCCGGTTATTATCCCTGCCCTCTCTGAGCAACTCAATCAGCAGCAAGCTGAATGTCTTGATCAGATTACCAAGTTCATCCAACAGTATGACCAAAATCTGGAACAGAGATTGAGGGAATCTGCTTTAGCTGGTGGTGAACAACTCGCCGCGCAATTGCTTGAAGAGTTAGCTGATTGGGAACCAGGGAGGAAACCCATACAGTTTAAAAGAAAAATGGAGCGCCATCTGATGAAGGTTCAAGTGCTACTGGCAAACGCTTCACCGGAGGCAGGCAGTAGCTTGGAGGCGATGATGGCGCACTTGGATTCTATCGTTAACGATCCAGCGATTGAGTCAAAAAATCTTGGCAGTGATGGGCGCAGTCAATTGCAGCAAAAGATGCAAGAGATCCGCATCAAGTTGTTAGATGAACAACGCAATCTACAATCACTTGCGGCTGACGACGTGGGCTTATCGAAAGCTACAGTTGCCGCTTTTAGGTTCAGGTAAAAAAATAGTCTTGGGCGAGGGTGTATTCGCTCAAGACTAACTAATGAATTGGAAATGTGGTGTTCACCTCAAAAAGGATATCTCACTTCTACTATTTCTCAAACCAGTTTTACAACTAAGGAGATAACTTGTGTCGCATTTCTCAACAGTTAAAACCAAATTAAGCAATCACGAGTGTTTGGTGCAAGCTCTCACGGATCTAAACCTATCACCACAAGTTCACCAAACAGCACAATCACTAAAAGGATACTATGGTGGCTCTCAAGGACAAAGTGCTGAAATCATCGTATCTGGTCGCACCATAAAAGCCCGTGCAGACATCGGTTTCAAATGGAATCAGTCAAGTGGTGTGTACGACGTAATACACGACAGTTATGAAACAGTTCCGAAGTTGGGACAAGACTTTTTTAGTAATAAACTAATGCTGGCTTATGGTAAGCATTTGGTTCGTGCTAAAGCCGCCGAGTTACAAGAAAAATTTGGTGAATGTGCGATCGCTGAAGAAACCAACGGGAGCGTGCAAACTCTACGGCTGACTTTTGCCGGACATCAAGAAGTTAAACAATTTGCACGGAGATAAATTATGGAACGTTCAATACTGATTCATTTTGACAGCGCTACAGGTGAAGTTCGCGTGGAGGCGGAGGGGTTCGAGGGAGTGAGTTGTTTATTAGCTACGCAACCATTTGAAGAAGCACTTGGAGTTGTGGGCGATCGCAGGTTTAAGGATGAAGCTCAAACCCAACAACTTCGTACAACTTCAACTCACCAAACCAGACTCAGACAGTAATAAGAAAAGGAGAACTGCGACTATTGCCAATTGCTTTATTGTCGTGGTTCTCCCAAGAGATTTTATCTACCCACCAAAAGAATACCCACTTGTTGACATTTACGGACAATAGAAAACACGCTTTTTCCATGATCATCAAGCCGAATACTGAAGTTTTGTGTGTGCTGTTGAATGCCATAGTAACAGCGTAGTTTACCGCCGTAGGCATCGCCTACCAAGAGAACAACGGTACAGCAGAGGTTTTCGACGGCGATGCCGAAGTTTATGAAGTAGCCGTGAGACTTGTTAATACTCACGATGAATTAGTTCCACTACCTTATCAAAAACAATGAACCTCTCAAATCTTCTCTCCACGCTCGATTCACAAATCCCGATCGCAGCACTTGATGTTCTGTCTCCTGATGAAGCGACGATTATTCAGTGGTTGACTGCTGAAGCTAACAATAAGCTCTCATGTCCAGTTTTCTTCTGGAATCTGGGAGTATCAACCTTAGAACAATGTTTAATCGCAGCAGATGGGGGATTGGTGTTTAAGCCCGTTGCAGAGTACAAAAAACCACCACACGCTGATCCACTACTATTTGTATTCGACTACATTGCTAACTTTAGCGGAAATGGTGTATTTATCCTCGGAGATATTCACCCCTTTATTGCTAAGAACTCACCCCAATTATCATGGGAGATTTTATCCAAAGTTAAAAACCTTTACCACAGGTTAAAACCCACAGATAAACGCATTGTCTTGTTGGGTCAGAACATACAATTACACGAATCCTTAGTCAGATTAATTCCTTATTGCGAAGTTCCTTTACCTAGTATTGACCAAATACTTGAGCATATCACTTCTTATTTGCATGACCTACAACAGTCTGCTAGAGAGCAAGAATTGACTTTCACTATTACGCTAGAAAATGCTGAATTTGAAACTCTTTCTCGTGCAGCGTTAGGTTTAACTTTAGAAGAAATTAGTGATTTCCTTCGGTTAACAGTCAAAGAAAACTTAACTAATCATGGTGTCGTCGTTGACGCTGATTTTATCCCCAAAGCTGTCGAGTACAAAACTCGGCTACTCTCTCAAATGGGTATCGAGTTGGGTAAACCAGCTACCATTCCTTTTGGCGGTTTGGATCTACTGCGTGAGTGGCTGATGAGGCGGCGGCGACTATTCACACAAGAGGCGCGAAGTCTTAGCTTACCCCAACCCAAAGGGGTGTTGCTGGCTGGCCCACCCGGAACAGGAAAATCCCACTGTGCCAAAAACATCGCTAGCATACTCAATCTACCACTTCTGCAACTCGATATTGCGTCCCTTTTGGGCAGTCTGGTAGGTGAGTCTGAGGGGAATGTCAGACGTGCTTTGAAAACTGCCGAGGCGATCGCACCTTGTGTCTTGTTTATTGATGAGGTCGAAAAAGCACTTTCAGGTCAGGGCGATACAAGCGGTGTTTCTCAACGCATCTTGGGTACTTTGCTTACGTTCATGGCTGAATGCACTGCTGGGGTGTTTATAGTTGCAACCTGCAATGACCCATCAGCACTACCAAGTGAATTCAAGAGGAAGGGAAGATTTGACGAATCTTTCTTTGTTGATCTACCCACAGAACCGGAGCGTGTACAGATTCTAGGGATTCATCTACAACGCTTTGGCATTCATCTGGAATCGGAGTACCTCGAAGCGATCGCTGCCAATACCGCGAAATTTTCAGGGGCAGAACTGGAAACCCTTGCTTCAGAAGCTGCTCTGCTGGCATTCGATGAGGATAGACCGCAGCAGGTAACACTTGCTGACCTCGAAACCTGCCGTCAAACCATTACCCCGCTTGCGATTCAGGATGCGGCGGCAGTTGAAAGAATGCAAGCATGGGCATCCACCGCACGACGGGCTAGTAGTCCTGTGGTTGCAGCGAAAACTCAGTCTTTGCGTGCTGCTAAGTTTCGGAATATGAACTGAGAAATAATCTTGGGGAAAGGGTAAAGGGTAAAGGGGAAAGGGGAAAGGAATAAAGAAAACCCTCTTTCCCCCTTCCCCTTTTCCCCTTACCCTTCTTGAGGGCGATTGCCTCCTGATTCTATGGGGGCGGTAAGCGTAGCTATGCCGTCAGGCTTATCGCTTTTTCAAATCCAACAATCAGTTAAAGAGAAGGTGAAAAAAAGATGACAACAGATTTAGTGACTTACTACGGACAAACTGAACGAATTAACCAATTTGTTCAAAATTATGGAGTTTATCTCGAAAAACTGGATAGAGAAACTAAGCTTTTGCTGCGTACAACTTTGTCCCAATATGTTTTTATGCAGCGAATATGTAGTCCTGAAGATTATTCTCTAACAGAAGCTTTGACAGATGGACATTTTGAAAGATTTCTTTGGAATGGTATTCCAGAGGTTTTAAAAAATATCTGCTTACAGTTGAAGGGACTAACAGCAGACGAAGCAGAAACGATACTTGAAGCTTTACAGCATCAAATTCGATGGGGCAACGCCCGCCAAGTGGTGAGTTGACAGGGTAAGAAACATGGAAACCTATTTAGTCTTTGTAGACGCAATTCATAACAGCAACAAGTTCTGGAGCGCAAAAGTTGAAGATGGTAATTTAACAGTGCAGTGGGGCAGAGTCGGTTATAAGGCGCAAACCAAAGTCCACACATTAGGCAATCATCAGAGAGCGGTAAGTAAATTCAACAATCTAGTAGCCGAAAAGATGATGAAAGGCTACAGAAGAAGTCAGTCACAAATCGACAGTAATTGTGAAGTTTCTGAAATCAACAGAGCGATTGAATTACTAGAGATTATCCGTCCTTATGTAGAGCAGAGAAATTTTTCAGTTGCTTATATCAATGCCCTAAATCAATATCTTTTGATTGTCCCAACACCTTTGGGTATGCAAATTGAACCATACAGAGTATATCGCTCAGTAGAAGATGTTGATTATCAAATGAGATTGCTTAATTCTTTGTTAACCACACCCGCACCACAAGTCGCTGCGGTGGCTGTTGGTCATGCCTCTGAAGCGACAGCAGAACCCAAGGTAGTCAGTCTCAAGACTATCAGTAAGAACTTCTGGCGACATTTGTAATTTGAGAAGCGTCACTTTGTAAGAGATGCCAAATAGCTACACTTCATTTTGGAATATTGTTTGAGTAAATTATGGAAATCAAGACTATTGCTGTAACTTACACGCGTAAGTTCAATTTAGGTGACTACGAATCTTTAGAGTTAACTTGCTCACTATGGGGACAAATTGACCCAAAAGAAGAAGATGCACAAGGGACGACACAATTTCTATTTCAACAAGCAAAGGATTCAGTTAAGGAAGCTGCAATTCCAGTAATTAAAGCTTCTAATTATCAAATGAATAAAGCCAAAGCGTACAAGCACTCTGCAACAAATCAATTTGACGATCTTGATAATTTCTAATAACTGAAATTCACCTTTTAAATTCAAAAATACTTTAGTCAAGCATTAATACTGCTTGGCTATTTTTTTTCACCCAGCGCTTTGACCCCCACAAACCACAACAGGAAAGACATCATGTCTAAAAAAGCTAACCCAGTCCCAAAAGACCATTCCCAGTTATGCCTTCAGTACCTAAGTCGTTGCGGTGGCAGCGCTCGGTTATGCAGTATCAATTTTAGCTTGGGAGTGATTCAAACATTGGTCAATCAAAGAAGAGTAAAGATTACGAATACAGGTGCAGGATTTTTTGTGGAGTTAGACGAAGCGAAATGAAAACCCATAAAGTAACTCATCAATCATCTTTGCCTTCAAATAATAAGAGTAAGTTAGTTCTTCGTCGGACTCGAAAAAGATTTAACCCCAGGATTTTTTTCGACCGCATCATAGAAACAACTGCAATCGCCTCTCTGCTTTTAACTGGGTTTTTAGGAGTTGGAGCAATGGCTTGTTGGGGGCTGGAGATTATCGAGACTAATAATCCCAACATAATTAAGCTGTTACGCAGCTAAATTTAATAAACAGCATTACCTTTATTTTTAATTTTGCGTTCCCATTTAATAATAAGACCTCCTTCATTTAACAATTTATTTAACAACTCTTCTAGCTGTGATACTGACTCGAACAATCTATGAGCTATATATTCTTTTGCTGAATGCCAAACCAATTCAATCAAATTATAATCTGGACTATAAGGTGGTAGAAATTCCAGGATAATATTTGGCATTTCTGCCTTGATACGAACTAAAATATCTTTTCTTTTATGGAAGCTGGCATTATCTAAGATAATCACTATTTTCGCAGAACATTTATTGAAAGTCTCAATTCTATTTCCTTGCTCTATCCATTCTTGCAATAGAAAATTATTCAAAGATTGAAGCTGCTCATAAAATACATCGGCATTTCCTTTTTTAATCACAAAATTCATTCTCTTCTTGTCGTGATAACGTAACCCTCCCATAATATTTACTCTTCCTCTTCTTCTTTGACCTGTGATTTGTTTCCTTGTACCTTTCTTACCCCAGTTTTTTCTTCTTATCACTCTTAAACTAAATCCACTCTCATCCCAAAACCATACCTGTAAACGCTCTGGGGCTTCCTTTGTTATTCTTAAGTATTCTGACAATTTTTCTTTAAATGCCTTACGCATTTCAGGATTCTGTTTGTCCTCTAGGCTGTATTTTGCCCAAAGGTAAACGTACTTTTTTTCGCTCTAATATTCTCCCAACTTGTGAACCACTTAACTTAATTCCTGTTATCTTTTCGAGGTATGTAGCTAGTCTTGCTGCTGTCCAACGACCAAATTCATACCCATACTCTAGTGGCTCTTTTTCAATTATTTCTAATAATAAATCCTCATATTCTTTGGTAACTTTGCGGAAGTTCCCTTCTCTTCTTCCATCTAAAAAACTTTCTAGGTTATCTGGATCGCCGTGAACTGCCCAATATGCTACTGTTGGATATGCAATATCTAAAAACTTACTAATCTCTTGATAAGTTTTTCCATCATTCATTAATAATAAAATCAGAATCTTTTCTCTTACGTAGGGATTTTCATGCTCTTTTAGCGTTTTTAGTAGCCTTTCCTTCTGCTCTTGGGAAAGATGATTTTTTGCTGGCATAGATGGCTGATACTAAATTAATTACTTAATCTAATATTATACAATCTAGCTGCGTAACAGCTTATCTCTGGTTGGGAGTACCAGAAAAACAGAAGTCTTGGAGCTATGTTGGTCAGTTTTTCTGCATTCTTAGGCAGTTCTTTAGTCGGAGCAAGTTTTAGTATTTACCGGGACAAACTTTAGGGAGGGAAACAATAATGGAAATCAAGTTAACTACATCAGAGATTCGGACTATTTTGCAAGGTTGTCAACATACATTGCGGCTTGTTGGGAGTAGTAAGGATTATCGCAGGCTTCAATCGTCCGAGTACTTTTCTACATCAAATGATGTGGTATTAAACGATGCTTTCAATGTTTTAGGAGAAATAGTGAACGCAATTGATGACGTGGAGCAGATGATCAAACAACAAATAGGAAAAGTCTAGAAATTAAGCAGAGATTTTTCAACACCAGAGGGCTATTCCCCACCACACCCGGATTTCTCACCAACTCGTAAATAAATGGGTATAAAAACTGCTAAGATGTATATATGGCAGGCATTTCAGCAGTTTTAAAACATGATTCAACCAGCAACGCGATCGCTCCCAAAACAGTTCAAATTTGAGCAACCAAAATCGCCGCCAGTTGTAGTTAATTTCCAGGGTGGACAGGTAACATCCGATGCAGGTTTAAGCTTAATTGCTGAAATAGACAGAAAACTGCAAATCACATCACAGTTTGCACAGTGTTTCCAAGATTACCGAAAGCCTTATCGGATTGACCATTCAATAGAAAACTTAATCAAGCAACGGATATACGGGTTGATCATGGGATACGAAGACTTAAATGACCATGAAGAATTACGTCATGATCCGATGTTTGCTTTAGCATTAGGAAAAAGAATTGGAGTAGAGGATGAACCTGCAACATTAGCAGGTAAGAGTACATTAAATAGGCTGGAACATTGCCCTGAAGATGTAGAACAAGGAGCAGATAGTCGTTACCATAAAATTGGGCATTCTTCAGCAGAAATTGAAAGCCTATTTGTAAGTATATTTTTAAAATCTTACTTAAAAGAACCACGAAAAATTATTTTGGACTTAGATGTAACCGATGATTTAGTACACGGCAATCAGGAGCAAGTTTTCTTCAATACTTATTACGGAGGATACTGTTATGCTCCACTTTATATTTTCTGTGGAAAACATTTGTTAGCAGCCAAACTTAGACCTTCTAATGTAGACCCAGCATTTGGGGCGTTAGAAGAGTTGCAGAGAGTCATTAAACAAATACGTCAACAGTGGCAGAATGTTGAGATTTTAGTACGAGGAGATAGTGCCTATTCCAGAGAGGATATAATGACATGGTGTGAGTCGCTCCCTGGAGTTGACTACGTTTTTGGATTGGCGCGAAACAGTCGTTTAATTCAAATGGCTACGACGACTCAAAATAGAGCGAAGCTTGAGTTTGAGCAGAAATTATCAACAGTAGTTTCATTCTTAGAAACTGTATTTAAACCAGATGAACAACTTTCCGAACTTGCTTGTGACCTGATTGATAACTCAATTTGGCATAAGTCGTTAGACTATCAGACTCGTGAATCTTGGAGTCGTAGCCGTCGTGTTGTTTGTAAGGTTGAATATGGAGCAAAGGGGACTAATATTCGTTTTGTTGTTACAAGTCTTCCTACCAATAAAGTACCTCCTAGTCAACTTTATAGACAAAAATACTGTAAGCGCGGGGAGATGGAAAATCGCTTTAAAGAACAACAACTAGAACTTTTTAGTGATAGAACAAGTACCCACACATTTGCGGGAAATCAGTTGCGTTTGTGGTTCTCTTCTCTTGCTTATATTTTGATGAATGCATTGCGTCAACAATGTTTAGCTAAAACCGAACTACAAAATGCTCAAGTTGGAACTATTCGGACAAAATTATTGAAGTTAGGAGCCTTAATTACTGTAAGCTCGCGGCGAATTTTAATTGCGATTACAAGCTCTTGTCCGTATAAACATCTCTTTGCTGCTGCTTACAGATGCTTAAAATTTCTGACTAATACCGCTTAATTTTAAGCAATTTGTATTTCCTGAATCTCTAATTAATGATGTTTTGGGTTTGGTTTTATTCAAGCCTTGTTTTGGAATGCTTAATTTTATGAACAGAGCATTTTTGTTTCAGTATTAAAAATAATCAAAGTAATTGTTTTAGCTTAAAAAGTGCTAGTTATACTTAGTTTATTTATCTACGTCAATTTGAATGGGTGATGTATCGAAAAAATGTCTTATATCAGTCCATATAAATCGATTTTTTATTGTTTGTGAGAAATTTGCGCACAGACTAACCCGATAGTAGGAGCGATCGCAGTATGGTACAAAACATTGGTATTAAACCAATGCATCCAAGAGAATTCAAAATAATTCACAATGCTTCCATATACCTGATGCATAGGCTTAGTGATTATCCTGAACAAACAATAAGTCATTGGTTAGCTGACGAAAGTAGTACAAGGTATCAACAGCCAAAACCACAGGTACTTAATCATTTTGGAGCTATCCATAAATTATTATCAGGTACTTAGCGTCAGCCTGACGCTAAGTCATCAGAAAAACCCTACTCACCAGCCGGTAGGGTTTTTATTATTAGTATTAGCAGTACCGGAATTCAATCGGAACTCAACCGGAATTCAATCGGAACTCAGTCGGAACTCAGTCGGAACTCAATCGGAACTCTAGGAGCCGAAACCATTGCTAATTCAAGGAAGCTGTGTAGTTGAACAATTGTTAACACGAGAGGAGGCAGCCAAGAAATTGGAGCCATCAGTTGGAATTAGACAGTTCCAAAAGTATCTAGACTTAGCTTCTTTGTACTTGCCAGAATTTGAGGATTTTCGGGACGAAGATAATGGAGGGCTAAACGGACGAGCGAAGTTGACAAACTGGCATTTACCTGTGCTTCAAAGAATTAGAAGTTACGTTTTAGCCAAAGGTTCTTTGAAAAAAGGTGGCAATTGAATTAAAAAATCACCCCGAAAAGTTTTTAGGAGCCTAAATCATGATTGTTAAAGAATTCGCACAAGCTCTCAACAAAGTACCAGGAAAAGTAGTTGATGAACTACGCCGTCAATATCCAGAGCAAAAATGGACGGTAGATTCACTAGTTCCAGAGGAGATTTTAGCTAGATTTCAAGATATTACCAATAGTGAGAGATTACAGCCTCAACAATCACCTGTAGCAGATATACCCGAAGCCACAATCACCAAAGCTGATGAGGCAATTCAACAAGCCTCATACAAGTTGACTGCGGCTGATAAAGAGACTATTTCTGGTGCTATAGCCGTTCAAAATGAGCAATCTAAGATTCTGGGTGCATCAACTGGTGTTACAGGAGCTTTATTGTTCATGGAATCCTTGATTGGAGCCAAAGGGACTGTGTTGGATGCCTTTGCTGAACAATCCATGTTGGAAGTCGATAACCAGATTACCGAGATAGATCAGAGTTTGATTAATTTGGCAGAAGAAGCCTCAACAAGGCTGGGGAAGTCGATCCAAAAAAAGGAACAACTCAAAGCGCGACTCAATTTATTGCGGGAGAGAGTCAGTTCAATGGGGACACAGATCCGATTTTAGAAGCTTATAAAACAGTAGCAGCATTGTTACAAATCCAAAATGAAACTGTTGCTACTGTTGCTGAAATCCGATTACTTCAAGAACTATTAACTCATCAAAGGAAAAATCAAGTTATGGATATTCTGAGTACGGGATTGTTTGCTACTTCAGTTGTTGGCGCTTTAGGTGGCAGTGCATATCTCGTTGGTAGCGTTGTTGCTACTGGATTAATTGGTAGTGGGATGTTCATTCCCTTGGGATTACTTGTTGGTGCAGGATTGACATTTCTGGGACGGGCATCGAGGCAAGAGTGATGGGCGGGAGTGTTTCATAAAGCTGTTTCACAGAACTGTTTCATGAAACAGTTTCAACGGTTTCATCAGTGTTTCAGGGCGTGAAACACCGTGAAACAGCATTCCCCCAGCGTGAAACATCAAACGTGAAACATGAAACACCAGCTAATTCCTTGATCGAAAGCCTTTATGGGCGAGATTGTTTCACGAAGCTGTTTCACAGCACTGTTTCATGAAACAGTTTCAACGGTTTCATCAGTGTTTCAGGGCGTGAAACAGCATGAAACAGCATTCCCCCAGCGTGAAACGTGAAACGTGAAACATGAAACACTAGCTAATTCCTTGCTCGAAAAGCGTTATGAAGGGTAGTGTTTCATCCAGCTGTTTCACGAAACTGTTTCAACGGTTTCATCAATGTTTCAGCATCGTGAAACATGAAACGCCTCATTTTATGTGTGAAACAGGGGAAAAATTTGTAGTAAGAACGCGCTATAACACAGTAGTCTCATGTATAAGAAACAACTGTACTTAGCTTTGGCTGGTGTTGGCATTTGCATATTGCCTGTAATCATCCCCTTAGTACCCAAGTTGGGGGCTTATGCAGAACTTCAACGGCTAAAAGCCACAGAAGAATTAGAGCGTTCCCGCATAGAAGAACGGGCAAAAACCAGTGATGCTCTATATGAGGCGGGAGTGATGCCCACAACTCGGAAACTGAGAATTACCAATTACTTTGATAGCGCTAAACGCAATCCCAGACCAGACACAACCCTATATCTTGATGATGAGATTATTGATGTTTTTGATGCGACGGGCAGGTGTATTGGACGAATTGAAGAAGGAATTTGGAAGTGGAAATACAAAGCCAAAGGGATTTGTAAAAGCGTTCAAAATATCAAACCAGTGAGGAAAAAGTAATGGCTAATAGTTCATCAAGTGCGGAAACTAATAGTACTGGCAACAGCGATAGTAAGCCTAAAGGTAAGAAGCGATCGCTTGGTGAAATAATCGATTTTTGTGCCAAGGCTGTAGTGATGATTGTCGGTTTACCCATTAGAGCAGCCGCCGCTATAGTCAATCAGTTTGTTGCTAATGGAGGTGCAGGTCGCGCGTTAGTTGGCGGGATTTTATTTATCGGCGGTTCCATGATTAGTGCTGATTCAACTTGGCAATTAATCTTTACTGGGCCCCCTGTTTTACCCTGGTTTGAGCCGACTTGGAATTGGCTAAATGTGCCGTTTGCACTGTTCAACCCGTTTTTTTACCTTGCATTCATAATTTCTGTAGGCGTTCAGGTAATCGAAGCCCACGCCCTACGCGGTAAAAACCCAGATTCAGCACGACGGGAACTTCAAGACCACATGGTTTATGACCTTGAAACCAAGCCTAGTGGCAAGATTGACTTAGTAGGCCAACTCTGGGCGGACTACAAAACCGCAGGTATACGCGATCGCTCTAGCGCTGGGCTAGTTGTGATTGCGGTTTGGGTGTTCGATATTGTCACCACCTTTGCCGCTCGTAACCCATTTGAATTTACAGCCCCATTCATGATTTTGGGTTGCATCTTGTTTAACATCGGCACAATGATGGCGGGTGAAATTGGGTTCGCTATTTGGCGGTTGACAAAGGATTAGAACGGAAACCGCCCAAGAAACCAATCACTGTAAAAAAGGGGCGGCAACGTTTCACCAAGGGAGGCATTTATGCAAAGTAACAATATCCCAAAAATTCACAACTAAAGAAACTGAACATTTACGCGAATCATATCCTAGCTTGTCTCACTTGGAAGCTGGCAATATCGCCCAATGGCTGCAAGAGAGAAAAGATGGATTATTTGAAATGGCACGGGCATCTGAGAATGAAGCAGACATGACTCGTGTACTTGGTTTGTTGGCTTCTGGGATCGGAGCAGTTTGTTATGCGGTTAACCCTTTGGCACTAGTTGGTGGTTTAGTCGGTGGTGCTGCGTGGTTATGGTTTGTTGTCGAACATTCCAACAGAACCAAGGAGATCGCCCCCTTGCCTTTTGTACGTGGCAACTTTATAGACGCTCTAGCTCGTGCCGGGGATTATGATGCGAGGAGCAATTATCAAGCGGATCATCTTGCCAATACTGTTAAATTCCTAGAGCGACAATCAGCAGAAGAGTACACCTTTCTTCATGCTGAGTTTGAAAATATTAGTCAGTATTTAACACAAGTTGAAGCAGGAAAACGCTTTTATGCTTATCGCTGGATGTTTGGCTGGTTTGGCAAGCTCAAGGGTCGTCAGCTACCCACTTATGAAAGCATGGCTCTTCATTTACAGGATGTGACAATTGACAGCCGAGTGAATCGGTCGGAGATAAGTGCCATCGCACAGGCAAACGTCCAGTTACCACCGACCATAGATATCAAGCAGTTTCAATCGCCACAGGTAGATATTGGCAAGATGAACCAAGCTGCGGAGTTTTCTAGACCTACAGAGTTACAGGCATCAGCTAATGGGGAAGTTGTACCAGAGACTTTAATTAATCTTCCTCTAATTAATAGGGCAAACGCACTCATCGCTGCTTTAACGAAAAGTGGTTTCCAAGTAGAAGATATGATGAGTTCTCAAGTCATTGCGATCGCTGGTACTCAGCGAGGTGGCAAGGGAACCTTAGCAGCAATCTTGGCAACATTATCTACTGCACTTGACCCCGGATTGAACACCCAATACTTTACAGCCGGGGTGGACGTTTACCCCTTTGCCTGCAACTTGACCTCTGCTCTTAAGTACCCGGATCAAGATGCGGATGGGGCTGATCAACTCGTCGCTCGTGATTTATTGAAATTTCTTAAGGGTTTAGATGGAAGCGAACCTTACTCCCATAAAAATTTACTGCTAGTGATTGATGAGGCAATGCGGTTGCTGTCATTGTTGGAGGAGAGCGATCGCACCTGGGCGATTCAATATTTACTTTCTCGCTTCGCTAAGTCTGGTGGTACATTAATTATCGTCTTGCATGGCTCTAACCTGACAAGCGTAGTCGGTAAAGCTACGGCTGGGCTGGCAGATACCTTTAAGCAATCGGTTAACTTTATTGGTTGTGTAGCTCAAGCGGTTAGCGCTGGTGGTCTACGCAAAATGAATGTCGCTAGTGGAGAATATTTTAAAGCCAACCCTAATAACTTTGGAGAACCTGTTAGTGGTGGCAATCTGGGCATGATTCCCGAATGGCTAAAGACCCATTTGCACCCAGGCAATGGGCAACCAGATCCAGCCAGAACATTACTTCAATTCTTCCCAGAATTAGTTCAACAGCATGAAAAGGCAGTCATACCTAGAGGGGAGAAAATTGCTCCATCAGATGCAGTTAATCATCTGGAGTCCATTTTTTCAAAGCCTTATCAAGAACTGGAATTTCTGGAAGTAGAAGAAAATAGTATTTCTGAGGCTGATTTGGAACAGATTGTGGCGATCGTTGCAGCTACTGCTAATCCTCCAGCTTCTTTTGCTGCTATCAGAAACAGCCGCAAGTGGGGCGAAGAGAAAAAGAGTGTTCTTTACTTGAGAAATGCCCTATCACAATTGATTGACACTAAACGATTGTGCGGAAATGAAAAAGATGGTTTTAGTGTTATTAACGTTAACCAGTAATATTCGTGACACTGACCGTTGAGTTCCGGTTGAGTTCCGGTCGAGTTCCGGTCAAGTTCCGGTATTCTCACATCTCCAAGTACCTCTGAAAAATAGAGTCGTTTTTGTCTCTCCAGCAAGTTTTAATTTTTTTTAAACATTTTCTAGAATGTCGGAGCATAGGAAGTTTAAAAATGACTGATAAATTAACCACAGCATTGCAAAAATTAGCCATAAGCCCAGTTAAGGCAGACAGGCTGGCTATCGAACGCTTAGAAAAACAGTACGGCGCTTCTTTACTAGAAATTACCAATGAGCTTGAAAATTATGCCATAGTCCATCAATCCATATCGGACGAAAGGGCTAAACCCAAAAATCAGTTGATTATCGTTTGCTGCTATGGCTGTCTTTGGGGCTGCAGTTATTGGAATTGCGACGTTATTTATCAAGCCCAGCGTTACTGTGGCGGCGATTGGGTTGGGTTTTACGGCTGGAGTGTCTGGGAAATTGTTGGTTCAAAAAGGGGAATAAATCGAAGTAGGTGAAGATGGGTTTTAATTATTTAGCTGAACTCTTAGATTCATTGGAGTAAAGATGTCTTGGTCTAAATCAATTTCCTTAGATGTTGCTAACAAGCTTTTTGACGTAATTGGGGTTTCTGTTGAGCAGAATCATTTAGAAGGGGGTTATGTCGCCAAACATGAAAACAAGATATTGAGAAGCCAACGTTAACCGCTTGCTGTATGGCTGTTTTAACTGACTGGGTAACAATTAAAGAGGATTAATTTGACTGTAGACGGATAAGGGATAATACAGCGAATGTGAATTCCTGGCAGAGCCATTGTTAAGGTCAGACTACGCTTTTCTAACAAAGGTGTAGTCTACAGCGAAAATAAATTAGTCGATGTCAAGCGATCTCTGAAGACATTGTGGACATTGGCAACGTCTGCCGTAGGAATCGCACTTATACTAATATTTTCTCAATTTCTTTTAGGATCTCAGCTAAAAAAGGAGCATCTGATTTAACGATATTATCCTCACTCCCATCATGTTTATGATGAGGGAAAGTAGTCAGATTTAATTTTCGGTGATGTTCTGTATTGTCATAGCGAAAAATTAGATTATTCTCTGAGTTCATATATTGATAACTATACATTTTTCTATCTGGGGATATTTCAACATAGATAAATTCCCTCAGATGCAGCAACGAATTATCTTTAAATTCGAGCTTGGCTCTGATAAAACCTTCATATATTCCTCTTTTTTCAGTTTCTAAATTAAATATTTTAACTATTTCTGAGGATTCGATTAAAATCCGAATTTGCTGAAAATAATCTTCAATCAACAAAATCAATCTCCTCTATCGACTCTTTTGTTTTTTGTAAATGTGCCAACATTCGAGCTTCTCCAATCCACTCATCATAGTCAAAATTATGGGATAATTCATCATTATTAAACTGAGTGAGAAATTCCTCAGTCGATAATTGATATTTGGTTTCAAAATCCTGAATCCGTTCTTCTGTTCTTTTGATTCCTGCTGTCACACTCTGTAATCTTTCTGACAAAGCACTTTGAATAATGCGTCTGAGGGAATCTGGATCTTTTGACCGGAGTTTGAGTTCAGCCATTATTTTTTCTCTCTTGCTACTGTTAAATTCACAAAATAGTCCTTGAATGAGCAGTTGTTATTGTATATGAAAATGGAAAATAATTTGTGAGCAATAGCACTTTTTCGATTTCACTTTCTTAGGCTATCACTTAAAACAGTTATCAGTCACCAGTTAAAACCCAAGGACTTTACGACTTGACTGATAACTGTTCACTCTTAAAAGCCATCGCCCATCCAAAACGAATCTCTCAATAGAAACCTTGTACTATTATTTCTTACCTGCTTGCACACGCCCTTTTGTACCTTGTGTAACCTTCGATTCTTCTTGCTTACTAGAGTTAACCATTTTCACCAAGTGCTGATTTAGATAACTCTGCGCTGAGATATACAAACTTTCCCAAATCTCTTGATTGCGACTTATTTTTGTGCCGACTGTATTTCCTGCTGTTTTCTCCGACACCAAGTATTTACGGAAGTAGTTAGTCCACAGGTGTTGGAGAAAATCTTCGGCGAATTCGTTAAACGGCAGAATCCATTTATAGTCCTTATCCAAAAATACCCGATAGGACGCAATTATCGGTAATGCTAGGTCAGTTGGCGCACCAAACCCGAAAGAGTATTTGCTATCAGGCAACAACGTAGTTTTACGTATATCTATTGATGCTAAATCGTTGGCACCCTTTCTTCTGGGGTTGCTGATATGGTCTTGGATAATTTCATAGAGTCTTTGCTCTATCCACAAAGCATGAGTTAGGAGAGGCAGTAAAGCAGTTAACCGTTCCCTTTCTGCATCTGTGATGTTACTTGGAAGACTCATCCCTGCTGGGTGTTTGGTTCGTTTATTGCCGTCGGGGTTGTATTTATTCCTGTCGAGGCAGTAAAGGAGCTTGAGCAAATGGGTGACATTGCACTGGGCATTTCTGGGAGCGCCGCTTTGGTTTTGGTAATAGGCAATGCGGAATTTTCTATCTTCTGCTCTCTCTAACTGGGCTAAATACTGCTTGATGAATTTGTAATCACCCCTAGCGTTGACTTTGGAGCGAGAATCTACTGGCGTTGTAGTATTACTTGCTAGGGCTATATCTTTGGCTGATTCTTCAGTCAGCCCGATGTGAATCGTAACTTTTACCCTAGCTTCGGTTAAATTGTAGTTGTAATTTTTAGCTTGCTCAAAAGCTAAAACTGTATGTCCTCCGTTAATAATGCCGTCGCTGCCACCCTCGTTAGCTTCTAAGACTTCTAGCTCTAGTTCAGTTTTGTTCTTGACAGGTTTAGTTTTATTGGCTGACAGAACGATTCCACTGTGGCGAGAGAAGAATTTTACAGGTTCGGTGGTCAGTGAGTCGAAGATTTGTCTGTAGGTCGCGCTTTTACGGTTCGGTTCCCGGATGTTCGGTTCTAGCGGCAGGTCTATAGGGAAGCTGTCTACATGGGCGGTGGCGATGATGCAATTGGGGTTGGCTTGAAAATAGTTATCTATCTTGATGTTCCAAGTCTTGGGCATAGTTGATTTGCAATGTCAGGGGAATTTCTATGTTAACCAAAACCCTGACCCTGATATAAACAATCCAAAAATTTAATCAGTGTATACAATGAATGATGAGTGTAAACAGTCTTATTGTTTGTGATTCGCCAAAAAACTTGTGCAGAGTTTGATATAACTTCTACTGAGATTTGTGTTTGCGTCGTATCTTCTACAGTAAAAGACTTTGCACTTCGATTAACCAAGAATCCCACTCTTTCCAAAGCACGAATAGTCCATATAGTTGCAATTCCCTCACCTATTACATTAATTTCTTCCTTGTGGGATGTATGGAGATGAAATTCTCCAGAAGCAACATCGAACTCTACACCTTCACTCTCGAAAGTATCAGCAAATGCACCACTTAACACCAAATCTTCCGGTGCGCCAACGTGTAAAATACCATTAGCTGTTAATAGCCAAACCTTATCAGCAAGACGCAAAGCTAAATCTAAATCGTGGGTAGAAAGGAGAATCGCTTGATTCGTTTCTCGTGCTAACTGACGCAATAATTGCATAATTTCCACCCGTCGCGGTAAATCTAAAAATGCTGTTGGCTCATCAAGTAACATCACAATAGGCGACTGAGCCAAAGCACGCGCAATCATAATTTTTTGGCGTTCACCATCACTTAATTCGCTAACTTGGCGTTGTGCTAAGTGTACTGCTCCTACAGATTTTATTGCCCAAGTTACTATAGCTTCATCTTCGGGTGTCAAATTTCCCCACCAATCAGTGTAAGGATATCGCCCCAAGCTCACCAAGGTGTAAGCTGATAGCATTCCGACATCAACTTTCTCGGTGAGTACCAAACTCAGACGTTTGGCTAATTCTTGTGGTGCTAACTTGTAAATATTTTCTCCCAAGAGTCGCACTTCACCTGATATTGGGGGTTGCATTCCGGCGAGCGATCGCAGTAATGTAGATTTACCTGCACCATTGGGGCCGAGTAAGCAAACAAGTTCCCCAGCTTGCAGAGATACAGAAATATCAGACGCAACACACCGAACAGTTTTTCGGGATGTCTTATAACCAATAGTCAAATTGTGAGTTGTTAAAATCGCATCATTCATGACGGAAAAGACTTTTGTGAATTACGCCGCAGAATTACCCAAGTCACAACAGGAGTTCCAATTAAAGCAGTAACAGCATTTAAAGGTAAAACCATTTGACTTACCGCAAGTTGGGAAAACAAATCTGCAAACAATGCTAAGATTGCACCCATCATTGTCACACTAGGGATTAATATCCGATGATCGGAAGTATTGAACAGACTACGACACAAATGGGGAATTGCCACACCTAAAAATGCTATGGGGCCGCAAAAAGCAGTAATTGCGCCTGCTAATATAGATGCACTAGTAATAATAGAAAATCTAGTTTTTTGCACAGTTAAACCTAAACTACGTGCATAAGATTCACCAAGTAAAAGTGCATTCAAAGATTTTGATTGCAACACTGCTCCCAATAAACTCAAAAGTATCACAGGAATTAAAACAACTAACTGTCTCCAAGTCACCCCAGCAAAACTACCAAAAGTCCACATGATATAACTTTGAATGCGTTCTTTTGAGCTAAACTGCAACAAAATACTTACTATTGCACTAGTAGCATAACCAAACAATAAACCTAAAATTAATAGTGTCATCGTATCTTGCACTCGGCGAGAAACAACTAACATCATCCCTAAAACTGATGCTGCGCCAAGACTTGCTGCTATGACTAAACCAAAATCACTAATTATTCCCAAATCTGCTAATAGTGTTGGTGTTGTAGCACTTGCTGTCAGCACAACTAACGCTACACCTAAACTTGCACCAGAACTAATACCCAATACAAAAGGCCCTGCTAAGGGATTTTTAAATAGGGTTTGCATTTGTAAGCCACTCACACCTAAAGCTGCACCCGCTAAAGTTGCAGTTAAAGCTTTAGGTAAGCGAAATTTGAGAATAATATGAGTCCATGTCACTTTTTCTGCTTCTTGTCCGAGTAAAATTTTTATTACTTCATTAACAGGAATATCAACTGAACCTAAAGCCAAGTCTAATAAAAAAGCCAAAATTAAACTTATAAATATAATTAAGAAAATAATGGTTTTGAAAACCGGAGTTTTTTGGGTTATTAGGGGAATTTTAAATTTATATTTTGCGCTTAACATTATTAACTAAGTCTGTGGTAATAAAATAACTGATGGTTAGGTAATATTTCTGGATGTAGTATTTTAATCAAGTCAGATAAAACCATATCTGGGTTACTAATTCCGCCTTCCCAGTAATCATTACCTCCGTTTTCATTAACACGGGCATTATTATTGTAAAGATTGCCTGTTTTCACAGCCTTAAAATCAGCATAGCGATTATCTTCTGCGACTAAATCCTTTAATTTCTTCCAAGATTGGCTAAAATTCAACCAGTAGTCAGCATTCGCTGCACGTTCTAAAACAACTTCAAAAGATAAAGGTAAACTACCAGAAGATTTATCATCAATCCAGAGATAATCTGCTCCTGCATCAGCCAGATATTTGGCTACGTAACTTTTACCCCCAGGCATATACCAAGTTCCTTTAAAATTGAACCCAACAAATATAGTTGGACGATTTTTTACAGATTTAGCTTTTTCAGCTACTCGTGCATATTTATTGGCAATTTCACTAAATATTTTTTCTGCTTGTTCGTCTTTATTAAAAAACAGAGCCGTAAATTTTAACCATTCGCTTCTTCCCAGTGGTGTGTCTTCCATATATTCAGAATTTATCCCCACTTTCAAACCCGCCTCCGTAAGTTTGGCATAACTATCAGTTTGAGAATTTCCTGTACCAAAAGTTGTCACCAAGTCAGGATTTAATTCTAGTACTTTCTCTATATCCACATTAGAATTATTCCCTACTTGTGTTATCTTTCCAGCTTTAATTCTCTCGACTACATCAGGAGTATTGACTTGTTTAGTATTACTAATACCAATCAGTTTATCAACTACACCTAATTTCGCTAGGTGGGGTAAATGAGTAGTAGATAAAGAAACTATGGAGTTAATAGGAACTGTAATTACCTGCGCTTGATTAAATCCTTTTGGCGTGGGAGTTCCACATTGAACTAAAACATATTGAAACTTTGTGTTAGCATTCTGCCAAGGATTTTTTAGAGTGACGATTTTGTAGTGTTTATGATACTCTACTGCGAAGCCTGTGGCATGAGTAATCTTGATTTTATTAGGGAAGTAATCAGTATTGGGATCATAGTTTTGAATACAGCCGTTATTATTGGCATTTGTAGAGGTATCAATTGCTGTACTATGGCAAGCAATAATTAAAGTGGCAATTAAGAAGAATTGGCATAAAAAAATAATGGGTTTTGAGTGAGTCAGTTTTACCAATTTCATGTGGTTTGAGGAAAGATAATTTTTCTCACGCAGAGACACAAAGGCGCAGAGAGTTAGAGAGGAAGAGAAAAGAAGATGAACTAAATAAAATCTGTTTTACGTCTTTGCGTGAGATTTGTAAAAAATAGAAGTTATGGGGAATCTGGTGGATAGCAATGTTCAATAACTTTGTTACCTTTTAGCAAATGTTCATTGACAATAGTTTCAGCTACACTTGAGTTAACGCGAGTATACCAAGTTCTATCATCAGAATAAAATACTACTGGCCCTTGTTGGCAAACTTCCAAGCAGCCAGATGTTCTCACTTCTATATCTAAACTGGCATTTTCAACTGCTGATTTTAAAGCATCAAATGTGGGTTGCCATTTGCGTGAAGGAAGACAGCGAGTTGAGGTACAAACTGAAATATAAGAATGCTTCAGGGGATTTTTGCTAAACGGGATTGGTTGAATACCCAATACATAAATATCTCTTAATTCCTGATACAAAGCTAACTTTGATAAATCAGGTTTACCTTCTGGTAATAAATTTTCACCATCAACGAAAGGATTCGGTAATAAAATCGTCATCAATTGTTCATCTGCACCATTCCAAAATTGAATCCCCCAACTTCTGGGATTTCCTTCTGCATTAAACCGACGATAAAAAGCCGCACGACTAACTTGACGCTGCTTCCTGACTTCTACAGGGGTTCTACAAAGAGGCCCACCAAAATTAGTATCAATACACAAATGTAAATGACAACCTTCAGTCGCTACCGTCAAATATCCATCGTAGAGAATACAAAGTTTTGGTGCAGCATTAAATTCTAATTCCAAAACACTACCTTGGACAATATGCCCCACCCCTACCTGTTGCCAATTCTGCTCAAATAAGGTGTAAAGTAACGATGACAAAACATCACTTCCACAATCAAAATATTCATACTCAATTGTCCCACCTGTAGACAACGCCTCAGTCACAACTTGATTTACTGGTGTAACCAAACAATTAAATTCACTCATCTTCAATTCTCCTGTGCGTGAAAAAACTCTTAACCTTAAAACCTAGAACTCAACCCAACCTGAAAAACCCTCCCCCCATCAGGAAAACCCGGAAATAACTGATAACGCTGGTTAAAGATATTATCTACACTACTTGTCAGTATCAAACTATCATTTAAAGGGACGCGCATTTTGAAATCTAAAGTAGTATAACCAGACAAAAACTCTGTATTATCGTTATTCGTTGGATACCCATTCAAAGAATTCATGAGCAATCCTAAATACCAACCTTGAGGATTTTCATAAGAAACACCCAAATTTAATTTATCCGCACCTGCAAAACGCAACTCTTTATCAACTTCCGCCGGATTAGAACTTTCTAAAATCCGTGGATCATTAGCTGTATAATTAGCAAAAGCATAGATATTCTTCGCTAGCTGCAAATTTAGAGAGGCTTCAATTCCTGTCGTTCTAACCAGTCCGATATTTTCAAAAGTACCTGTATTGCCATTTACGGGTGGTGTCAGTCTTTTAAAGGCAATTGTATCTGACACTGTATTACTAAAGAAGGTCAAACGTAATAAGCCTATATTACCTAACTTTTGGTCAATGCCAATATCAAAACTATCACCCTTTTCGGGTTTAAGTTCAGGATTACCAATATTAGTAGGATTATTGTTAAATAAATTAGCAATGGTTGGCGCTCGGAAGTTTCTGATATAGTTAGCTCTGAGTGTTGTGGAGTCAGATATTGCTAATTTTGTACCTACAGATGGTGATGTAAATGAACCATTTACCAAGCTACTGAAATCTTGGCGTACTCCTAAATTGATACTGAAACTAGAAGTAAGATTATTTTCATATTTGGCGAAAATGGCTCCTTGACTAATACCGTTGTCGTAATTTTCTCTATTGACATTAGTGCCATAATTAAAGATGGTATTACGCACATTTGCATTCCGGTAATCAAAGCCGTAAACCAAAATCTGATTTTTGGTCAGATTCCAACTGTGTGTGGTTTGAATCCCGTAAGAAACTTGGTTAGAATCAAACCGATTTTGAGATGAAAGTGCGCCACTGCGGTTATCAAAACGAGTATTGAGAAAATCAGTGTAAACTCTGGCTGTTAAAAGTGAATCATTACCATTGCCTAATTTGGAATTCCAGGTTAAATCAGTGAGAACTTGGTCTGTATATTTGCGATTATTGTCGGTGAGAGAATTGAAAAAACCTTGCCCAAATTGTGGTTCAGGAATTGCTACACCTCCTGGTACTCCCTGTTCTTTGCTTAAGTATAGGGTTGAGAGACTTAAGGTATTACGTGTTCCTAAATCTGCCTCTAGTTTGACATTAAAGTTGTTAAACAGAGCATCATTATTTGTTCTAGTTCCTGTAAAATTGGCTTCAGGAATTGTGAAAGGATAATTATTTTCTGCTTGGGTACGGTTGTAACCTACAACCCAAGAAATCGCACCTGCTTTCCCACTATTTTGAATACTTTGTTGGTTTAGTCCATAAGCACCAATATTCACCTTGGCTTCTGTTGTAACTTTCTCTGTGGGACGACGAGTGACAATATTAATTACCCCTCCTATTGCATCAGAACCATAAAGTGTTGAACCTCCTCCTGGTAACACTTCAACTCTTTCAATATTATTGGTGGTAAATTCTGAGAGGTCAAAACCACCGCCACCAAGATTATTAATTGGTCTACCATCAAGCAATATTAATACTTGACCGATATTAGAACCGCGAATAAATTGACCACTTAAGGCATTAACTTCTGTGCCAACTGTACCATCACCCAAGATACCAGGAAGAAATCGCAGTGCTTCTTTGACAGTTCTTGCACCTTGCGCTTCCATTTCTTCACCCGTAATTACGTAAACGGGACGGGTGGAATCTTTCACTGTCCCTTCGCGGCGAAAGGGTGAAAATACAGGTTCATTCAATAGCTTGTCGATGACTGTCAGTTCAATATCGGGTTCTGTTCCTGTTGTGGAGGCTGGAGTATTTTCAGGTGTTACTTGTGCAACTGGTTGTAAGTCTCTTGCAGAACCTTCATACTTAGGAAACTCAGATATTTGTGCAACTTGATTAGCGATCGCTACATTTCTTCCGCAGACTATCCCATAGATTGCGGTAAAAACGAAGATTTTTGAGAAAAATTCACAATAAGTAACTATGCGGGAAGTGGACATGAAACTCCTCGTTTTCAGTAAATGCAGGTATTTATTTGTGCTATGAGTTTTTAAGATTTAGGCTTCAACTAGCTTGCTACAATGCATTGCCATACCTAAATCATGATGGGTACTATTTTGATAGCAAAAAGACTTTGTGGTATTCCTTATGGATACCCAAATCCCTATAGGACAACCCAAAATTGAGTGTCGTTACTAACAGCGAAGCGAATTAGTAAAACTTGCAAAGGGTACTGTCTTAAAACAGTATCTGTACCCATGAAATTTATTAATCAAATGTATCATCTGTGCCTCGCAGATAAATGTTTTGTGTCTAGAGTGAGTCGGCGGGCATTCTGACTAAGAGACACGTTATATTCGTCTCATTACAGCTGCGGGACAGCGCCGGATTTACACCGAACTTTCCCCCTTGCGCCTGATGGCTGCTCACCATCAGAACCGACAGTCATGTGTCACATTACCATAGTTACTGTCTATATGTAAATTCAGTGGATAATAATTTTGATTCCCCATATTACTTACTGAATATATAATTATACTTGTGCTACAGTTAACACTCATAAAATAAATTCCCTAATTATCAGGATAGGGGACTTTTCGCACACTCTAGATTTAATTTTGTCCAGAGTCTTACATTCCTAAGAAGTAGTGTAAGACTTTAATTTTGCTATTAAAGCTCTATACATAGCAATTGGGAAAAAGCGGTAAAACTAGAAAGCTTGTTTTTGCTTTTGGATGAGTTTCATTGTGTTTTTGCTCCTATTGAGAGAGAGTGGTGAGGTTGGAATTCTGCCCATTGTTTGCATATAGTTTGGTAACATTGGGGTGGTGTAATTGGTAATTTTGTTAAATAGAAAAAAGCAGCTTGATAACCGTATTCCAACAAAAAAATAACATCTTTTTGGGGATTATATTTATCTACAGCTTCGAGAATATGAGCATTCATGAAGTGTCTTTGCAACAGTACGGTATCTGGTGCTGTTAACCAAGCATTTAAGAAAGCTGCGAGATTTTTACGCGGGATAAAATGCGCTTTAAATGTTTCACCAGCAATACTTAAATGCGGAGAATTAGTGCTGCAAATTACAACACCACGTTCTCCTCCTAAATAGCCAACCCAAGCGTTGTAACCAATTGCTAATATATTGGTGGCGATAAAAGTTTGTTGCCAATCTTGGGTGTTTATTTCTGTGGTCATTTTCAATTAAACTCCTTTAGATAACTGCCAAAGTTGAACGGAATAACACAGATGGTTTTCAAAAATAGTGCGTGCTGCTAACCCCTCAGCAATTGGCTTTTCCAACCAACGCTTAAATGCCCAACGACCGAGTGTGTATAATGGTGGGACGGCGATCGCTACAACATCAGCAATATATTTAACTGTAGTCAGCCCAAAAATACGAAAATTATCAACACACAAGTCAATCGTTGGCGCAATATGGGTTGAAATGTCTTCAGTCTTGATTAATTTGAATCCAGTCTGTTCCAACGCCGCTTGGAGTTCGCTGGCGACATGACAATTAGAAAAAATACCTTCTCGGTATTCGGCATCAAAACGCATCATATCTGCAAGCAGCAGGTAGCCACCACTATCCAATAAACGAGCCGCGCCTTGAGCTAAATCGAGAGCAGCAATATATTGACTGCTTTCGCTAAATAAAATGAGGTCGTAGGAGTTTGAGGTGCGAAAATCTTCAAATCTCGTTAAGTAGAAAGGTACTTGGCCATTGGTATTTTGAATAAATCTCTCTTGCTGGAGTGCGTCGGGTGCTAATCCCTCAACACTGAAACCGCAGCTGTACAAATACGCTGCGTTACCACCAATCCCACAGCCGACATCCAGCACAGTTTTTGTCCCCTCTGGAATAAAACTCAAAAGTTTAGCTGTATATGCTGACTGCGCCGCACGCAGGCGAGTCAGAGTTAATTCTTCACCCCTTTTAGGTAGTGGTTCCCAATACCCGTAATGAAGATAGGAAGAACCTGTAAGCCCCATATAGTAATCTATCGCTGCATTTTGGTAGCGAGTCGCTTTTGGAATATTGACTAGTTTTGGTTTTTGCATTTATAAATTGATAGAAACAGTTACACATTCATGCTTAATATTCCAAGCGATATCAGTTTGTTAATTTTGTCGTTTGATTAACTAACGTATTACTGGTAATTTCTGCGTAATACTAAATTTTAGTGGAAATTTAAAACCCCAAATGAAAGCTAAGATTATTAATTACGAATTATGAACTACGTTTTACAATAACTAAATCACCCTCTATTTTTGTCTCGTAATTTGATAGTGGTTTTGTAGCTGGCCCCATCTGCACATTACCATTAGGATCAAATTCCGAAGCATGACAAGGACATAAAAATATTTTTTCTTCTGCAAGCCACTCCACTGTACAACCCATGTGAGTGCAGGTAGGGTTCACAGCCACTAGATTTTTGCTTTTAGAAGTACCAACTACCAATACTGCACCAACAGGTAGGTTTTCATTTAATAGCTGACCAGCTTTATCCAATTCGGCGATTGTTCCCACTGTTTGCCAATCTCCAGATGTTGATGATATTGCTGTAGTTTCTGGAGCATAAGCCACACCTTTTTCAGGTAGGCTACTTGCCAAATAACCTAAACCAAAGCAAGTAATAAAATCACGACGTTTCATATTATTTAAGTTTTATATAAACAATTTATTGCACTCTGAAACTTCTAAACACAAAACTGTAAAACAGTGAGGGAAGAGAGAAAAACTCTTCCCCTATCCCCTGCTTTTGGAAAGATGAAAAACCAAGGAAATTAGATTCTAGGGTAGGCTATTCCGCAGACGGCGTAAACAATTTATCGATGCAGCACAATCACAACCAAACATAGCTACAGCAGCATCACTTTCTGCATCCGTAACCCCAAGCAGAGCCTTTTCGCTGTCATCCGATGTAACATCAATCTCTGCTACGCCTTTTTGCAAATGAGATAATTCTTCAGCATGAGCGCAGAAAAACTTACCGAGTTTCGGATGTCTTACACAAGCTTTTTGGTCTGATGCTGATACTGGTGTAGTAGCAGCGTCAGGACGGTCTACTGGTTGCGGATTTACTGGTTCACCAGCTGTGGTCACTTTACTGGTCATTACCAATGATGCTAGGGACATCAAAGCTGCGGATTTGGTAGTTAAAGTTATTAAAGCTTTCTTCATGCAATTGTCCTAGAAGTAGGTTGACAATTAAGGTTAATGTTCTCTCAGCTTGGTAGGGGAATGATGTTTTCTAAAAACCTGGATACTCGAAGCAATTCACCCATAATATACACCAGAAAATAAATTGCTATCTGAGATTCACAGATTCTTGAAAAATAGTTGCAAAAAATCAAAGTAAAATCTTTTATTTTTCACTTTGTATCTCTTACATTGATTTATTTCCCAAACAGGAGGTTTTCCTGTTTTATATACTTAATAGCTACTTGGTAGAGAGATAGCAATTGATTATACTCCAAGTTTAAAAAGTGCAACTATATGTGTTGATATCCTGTATATCTTCTACGGCATTAGGCTTGGTTTAAATTCTGACCAACGCTTGCGAACTTGTTCGTAGCAATCGGGTGGAGTAATTTTTAGTTGGTGTAAAAAATTAACCTCAATCTGAGGTTCAGCCTTTAGCACCAGAAGAATATCTTGATGGGGATTGTATGTTGCGATCGCTGGGGAAATTGATGAAATCATGGATGAGCAGATTGATTGCGATATAGCTCCGCTATCTTGAAACGAACGCAAGTAAAACCCAATCAGATCGGAGGGAAGAAATTGCAGGGTGAAGGGAACTGTATCAAGACTTGTATTTGTAGGGTGAGTAACTTTAGTATCCACATCACAAATGACAACTCCCCGCCCAAATGACTGAAATCCTTTCCATCCTGTGTAACCGATTACCAGTAGATTATTATGGATAAAGCTGTTTTGCCAGTAGCCGAAATTTCCTTGCCAAACACTATTAGATGGTCGCATTGACTTCCTCCCCCAACACCAATGATTCAATGCGAACCTGATTGAGTTCCTGTCCAATGAATACTAATCTTGTTTGACGGAGTTCGTCGGGTTTCCAAGGACGATCGTAAAAGTAGTCAAATCGATTACCAACACCCTGTAATACCAGACGCATAGCTTTATTCGGAACTGCTACAAATCCCTTAATTCGATAAATTTCTTGCTGTTGCACTAATGTTTGCAAGCGTTTGACTAGGACAGTCGGCTCAAATGCCTGGTCTAACAGTAGTTGCACTGCATTAATCCCTTCATCATGTTCGTGGTCTTCTTCAGTATCGTGATGACTAGGACGACTATCTAAGTTGTCTTCTACCGCAGCGTTGAAACCGAGTAATAAATCGCCACTGATTTTACCATCCTGACAAGGAATGACTTTTACACCAGGCGATAAGTTCTGCTTTAGCCAATCTTGCACCCTAACTTGCGTTTGTTCGTCAACGCGATCGCTCTTGGTAAGCAATACTAGATCGGCACAAGCCAGTTGATCTTCAAACAGCTCCTCAATGGGTGTTTCGTGTTCTAGACTAGAGTCGGCTTGTCTCTGTGCTAAAAGGGCTGCTAAATCACCTACATATTGATTAGTTGCCAACGCTTCACAGTCCACCACAGTAATTACGCTGTCTACTGTAGCGCCTGTGCGAATCTCCGGCCAGCGAAATGCTTGTACCAATGGTTTTGGTAGTGCTAGTCCAGAGGTTTCAATCAACATACAATCAAGGCGATCGCGTCGCTTCAGTAATTCTTGCATCACTGGTAAGAATTCCTCTTGCACCGTACAGCACAGACAACCATTGGTGAGTTCAACAATATTACTGTTGGAGTCTTCTTCATCGTCACATACTTGGCAATCACGTAAAAGTTCGCCATCAATTCCGATTTCTCCAAATTCATTCACCAAAACAGCAATGCGTCGTCCTTCATTGTTTTGGAGTAAATGGCGAATTAACGTCGTTTTGCCTGCGCCGAGAAATCCTGTAATTACTGTGACGGGAATTTTTTGCATATAAAGTGTGTCGTTTGTTGATTAATTTTGCGATGTGCAGAAAGAAGTTCAAACCGCAGATATCACATAGTCAGCAGGCGTTAAAATCCAAATATTCATAGCTAGCTGCGCCCAAAACAAAACTTAAATTCGTTCTTAGTTAAAGTTGTGTCGGTTAGGTGCAAGCACTAATTCATATCTATATTCTGCAACGCCGCCGAGGATGAGCGATCAGAGGCTATATGTTTAACGCTACCGTTACCATTGCTCACTTTCTCGGCAGATAGAGCGTTAAGTTGTGGCTGGCGACCCCACAGCCCGGTCATCAGTCGCAGCAGTAGCCTTCGTGGGAAAGACCAGTAAATTATCAGTCGCAGCAGTAGCCGCCGCAATCTCACCATTGGTAGCCAGTGGTTAGAAAAGCTACGGTTGAGAATATCAGTAAAAGCTAGCACCACCCAGTTTTCATAACGCCGCCAGCGATCGTAGCGTTTTAGAACTATCAGAGAACCCAAGTCTTGTTTCTGTTGTTGTGCAGTTTGCAGCACTTGGGCTAGGGCAGCCGCATCACGAATACCCATATTTAGCCCCTGACCGCCCACCGGATGACAGCAGTGGGCAGCATCCCCCAATAACACCAAGCGCGGCTGGCAATAGCTGCGGCTCTGCATCAACTGTGCAGGAAACACCAAGGGCTGGCTCAACAAGGTTAGTTTCCCCATTTGGTCGCCGTAACGTTGTTGCAGTTCGGTCATAAACTGGTCGCTTGGCAGAGCAACTATTGCCTGAGCTTCTGTGTGGGGGGCAATCCAGACGATTTGGCAGCGATTATCAGGCAAGGGCAAAATTGCAAAAGGGCCGCTAGACCAAAAACGCTCGTAGCCGATATTCTGGTGCGAGCGCTCTGGGGCAACGAAAGCTGTGATACAGGATTGCCAGTAAGCCCAACCGTTAGTTTTGATGCCAGCAGAAGAGCGAATTTGCGAGTTGATGCCATCAGCAGCCACGACCAACTTTGATTGCAACCGTTGTTGACCCTGGGAATTCTCCAGCACTACTCCTGCGGTTTCAGCTCCATAGCGCACCTCAACCACTTGAGTCTCATAACAACAAGTAATGTTAGCTGCTGTTGCCACTCGTTGCTGGAGTGCCGCCATCAGTACTCCATGCTCACCACAGTGGTAAACTGCTGGTTCACCCAAATCTTTTGGACAAAACTCGACTAGGTGAGGATAGTCCGCGTCTGACAGTAACACCCGTGAAAAATGGCTAATTTTTGGCGAAATTTGCTCCCATACCCCCAAATCACGAAAAATCTGGCTCGTCATTGGCGACAGGGCATAAACTCTTGATCGCTTTGTTACTTGCTGTTCCTGTTGTGCTTCCACTACTAAAATTTGCAGACCTGACGATTCTCCTTCCCTGCGGGAGGCTGCGCCAATGGAGACGCTACGCGATCGCAGTCCACAAGCTAGTGTCAAACCTGAAATACCGCCGCCGACAATAACCACATCGTAGTTTATCGTTGGAAACTCAAAATTTGTCATTATGCTTGCTACCTAACCAAGCTTGAGGGATTTTGGTTGGCAAAGTTTCTGTCCATCAATTCTGTGCGCGAGTTTGCCCGCACAGCCCGGAACATTCCAAATCGACACAAAAGAGCACCAAACGCCAAACGCATCAGTAAAAGCGTCGGTACCTCGCGCACAGATTTAATGAAACCAGACAGTCCAAAACGCACCAATCCCTCTGGTCGAGCTATCCCTTGCCAAATCGAATCGAACCAAGAAGGAAGGGTTTCTTGCGTCCAGTCTGCCGTAATTACCTCCCCCTCAACTAATTCTGTCTCTGCCAAAAGCTCGGAAAAGCCTTCAATGCTGGAAAAAGCTGGATGAGACCACTGTTCGAGGAGTTGCCGCATTACTGGTTTCTCCCAAAAATTTAGGGGCTTTTGGCGGTCATCCCTCTGATTCCAGTCAGCTACAACCAACACCCCACCAGGCTTTAGCACCCGCATTAATTCTCTAGCAAAAACGGCTTTATCTGGCATGTGGGGGCCGGCTTCGATTGACCAGACTACATCAAAACTGGCATCTGGAAACGACAATGCCATCGCATCATCGACCGCAAACTGGACGTTTAGCCCGTCAGGTGTTAACTCCTGGGCGCGGTTAACCTGCTGTGGGCTGATGGTAATCCCTGTGACCGCAAACCCATAATCTCGCGCTAAAATCCGGCTGCTGCCGCCAATACCACAGCCAACATCTAAGACGGTAGTACCATGAGGTAATTTTTCTATTCCTCCCCATTTAACCATCTCATGTACAAAATCAGATTTAGCAGCTAAAAAATCCTTGCGTCGTGGCGGCGAACCGTAGTGACCGAGGTGAATGTGTTCCCCCCAATAAAACTCTAGGATGCCGTCAAGCGTCCATTGATCGTAGGAATTGGCAACTGTGGATGAGGATTGATACTTGCGGGCAGTTAGGAAATAAGCCGCAATTCCAATTACTAAAAGCATCAGAAAACCAATTACAGAATATAATAAAGTTGACATTTTTTTTGAACGTTTTTGTACACCTATTTGAGTCGATCTAACGGTTTACTTATTGCTGCTTGTCCCGAATCAGACGAGCGATGTCGTAACCGCCCGACAAAGGCAATTGCAATATAAATCATCCGATACATCGACATTGCAATATTTTGAACATCTGGAATAATTTTCCCTTGAAATAGACTGGGCTTGTGTTTATCTTGGGGGAGAGCCGTTTGTTTGACAAAGGGGTGAATAGCAGTAGGAATCTTCCCAGTTCGGTGAAGATAGAATTTCGGCATGATAATTAACTGAAGTATTAATTTAGTAAATTAGCAATTTCTATGCGTGATTGGGAA